>QMLW01000159.1 GCA_003646935.1 Deltaproteobacteria bacterium | reverse complement strand
GCCTTGGGAATCATTTTACTCGACTTGATCGTCTTCTTTTTGCCATTGACCGCGTTTTTTCTGGCATATGTCGTTATGACGAATCCACCGTGGGTAAAGGAGTTCCTCGAAAGACTGGATTAGGAAGACACCCAGCAGGATAAAATCGCGAAGCGATTGTATAGCTGGATTTACTTCCTTCGTGGAAAGCGGTTTTCTCTATGATTCGCGAGGTATTCATAGATAAGGCAAGGGAACTGGGCTTTATTGCGGTAGGCTTTACCAGGCCGGGCACCCCTCTTCACTTCGAATCCTTCCGCCGCTGGTTGCGGGAAGTCGAGGTAGGCGATATGTCCTATCTCGAGAAGCACCTTGACATACGGAAGAATCCGACAAAGCTCCTCGAGGGAACGCGGACGATAATCTCCCTGGCCTATCCGTATCCAGCGGTGAAGCCCTTAACGCCGGATGGATACGCAGCATCGAGGTACAGCACGCCGGATCAAGATGATTACCACCTTCGATTGAAGAAGTCAGGAAAAGAGCTCTGCGCATGTATTGATGAATTATTTCCAGCAAGTCGCTCCAGGGTATGCGTGGACTCCGCACCCATACTTGAGAGGAGCTTTGCCGAGGCGAGCGGAATTGGCTTTATCGGAAAGAACAACATGTTAATCGTTCCGGGTTATGGCTCGTACTGTTACCTGGTTGAGATCCTCACCACCGCCCCGTTTCCCATCACCGCCTTCAAAGAGCATGACAAAGGATGTGGTTCCTGCAGGAGGTGCATTGACAGTTGCCCCACCGGGGCCTTGAAAGCGCCCTTTTTCCTTGATGTCTCTCGATGTCTGTCGTACCTCACCATTGAGTCCAAGGGCGATATCGATCGGGAGCAGGCAGGGAACATGGGGAATACCTTTTTTGGCTGTGACGCGTGTCAGGAGGTTTGTCCCTTTAATAGAGAGGAACGGGGTATTGTCTCGCTCCCCTCCACCGGAGAAATCCTCGCGATGAGTGAATCGGAGTTCAAGGGGACCTTTGGGAGGACTGCATTTGAACGGGCAGGGCTGAAGAAGTTAAAGAGCAATATTCGGGCATTACTTATCTAATTGGGGCAGCGGATCATAGGGGCGAGTTTCGGGTTGCGGGCGAATGTCGCTATAGGGGAGAAATCGGCAGACCCGTACCGTATCCACATATTTGGTGTATGGATACACTAATAAAACCGCGCTACCTCGTGAATAGGTGTGCGCTCGGAGATCGCTCGGTTTACCGGGGAATCAGGGTCGGGATATCCAACGGCTATACCGATCACGATATTCTTTTCATCAGGGATATTGAGCATTTCCCTGATCTCCTCTGCAAAGGCGTTTATGAGCCCGATTGGGCATGTCCCTAATCCCATGTTGTGGGCTGCCAGCACCATATATCCTACCGCAATCCCCGCATCCACCAATCTGGATTTGGAAAAGGCTCGATCAATGGTGAGGATGATGGCCACGGGTGCCCCATAAAAGTTACATGAACCCTCGTTAATGAACTCCTGAAAGTCGGTCTCTTTATCCAGGCTGGGTAGAATGCAGTCCATCAGTTTGCGCTGGCGGTCCATAAAATACTTGGGAAGAGGCCTCACTGCATCAGGGCCGCAGGAGATATTCCTCTCGCGCATGGCTTTTACCAGAACCCTGCTTAAACGCTCCCGTTCCTCTCCCATGACCACGGTAAACTCCCAGGGCTGGAGGTTGATCGCCGAAGGTCCACGGGTGGAGAGGAAGAGCAATTTATCCATTGTTTCTCGGGGGATAGGTACCTCCAGAAAGGCCCTTGTGCTATGGCGCTCTATTATTACCTTTTCGAGTTCCATGGAGTGGCCCCCCTTACGAGAAAAGCTTCGCCTTAAACCGACACGTAACGAATGGTTTCAACCATGATTCACATTGCTTTAATCATTCGGCTGAGGGCATAAGATATATGGCGTAGGGCAAATGTTACATTCATAGCATGGTCAACCTGTGCCTTGCGCCCTGCGCCTTTTGCCTGTTAGCATATCATCCTACATCAATAACAAAAATTCGACCTAAATTGAACGATCTTGAGCGATGAAGACCTCTAGTGGGCATACATATGAAAAGACAAGATGGTTTGTCAAGGAAGTTATGTGTTTTCAGGCTTGATCCATATCCATCGTCTTTTAGTTTTTTGCTCTTTGCATGTTGACAAAGAAATGGATCAACGATTACCTTATGATAGCTTCGAAGGGAGGAGTCTAGATGATCAGGGCAAGGTTATGGTTCACCTGTGCTGCGATGTTCGATCCTGTGACACCCATTGTTGTCAAGCCAGCGGTTCTGGGCTGGAAGGCACAGAGGAGGGAGGTCGAGCTCACCATCGAACGGGCATTTACCGGGGAAGAACTGGTGCGCAGGATGAAGGGTTGGGTGACAGCGGATGTAAAGGAGGTTATTAAAACCATCAAACCCCACGGATACCTGAAGGTGCTGGATGAACAGGATCTGGTTGTGGAGATGGAATCCGAGGAGGAGCTTGAGAAACTTACCGGAGCCCTCGAGCAAGAGTTCGGCGATCAGGTATTTTTGGAACGGTTATAAAAACGAATCAGTTTCCACGGCATTTACCTTCTCTTGTAGATAATCAGTCGATCACCGGGATAGATGCGTGCTGAAATGGAGAGCTTATTCCAGATAAGAAGAGACGCTAAGGAAACACCGAACGTTTCCGCAATGAGGGAGGGATTGTCTCCCTTCTTCACAACATAGACAACCTCTTCTCTCGATGCCAGCCACTTCTCAACGAGGTCCTGATAGCAGCGGTGAAATCCCTTTGCCGAACCCTTGGGCATACACAGGCTGTGGTTTCCTTGTGGGAGGTAGTGCCCACGAACCTCGGGATTCAGATCCTTGATGGCCTTGAAATGGGTTTTGGCGGCGTTCGCAACGATACGTATGGGGATATCTCGAGGGCAGTTCACCTGGATCGCCTCGCACTCCATGGGCGGATAGTAGTCCTCATCGGACAGGTAAAAGCCGTATTGTTCCGGGTCAGAGAAGATCAACTTTACGGAGATGACCCGGAACACAAACCTCTGGGTTTCAATCGGGAGATACAAATGGAAGTAAGCGCCTGCCTGCTGCTCTTCAATTTCCACCTCAAGGCCCTCGTCGCCCATATTATAGGCCGCAGCAGCCAGGGTCCATGACCCGAACTTCTCATGAAGGTCCTCAAAATACCGTATTGCAGCCCTTGTCGAGGAGACCACGTTTAGCCTCTCGTCGATGTGATCGTTTATGGTTAGGCAGGTAGCGACCGGACCTCTTTAACCAGAGGATTACCTGGGGTCGGTCCCAGAGGGTAAGGAGGAGCTCCTTCTCAAGCCTTTCTTTACTATCCTGGATATCGATTGGGACCTCTTCACCGCAAAAGGAGAGGGGAGCGGATACTCGGAGCGATGAGGTCAAAGGAGGCAGATGAGGTCCCTTGAAATCCTCACAAGGAGCATTCGGTGAAGGAACGAGCATGAGTCCAAAGAGGATGAGAACAAGCCTCGATTTCATGAGATATACCCCTTATGTGTGCTTCTCCATGGTGTCCTGTATCAGGATACCATGGCATGAGCTCGGTGTAAAAAGGAACATGCACCTTGAACAGCTCCATCAGGTGACAGATGAAATATTCATAGAGCATAGGGTGGGCAAAAGTGGTTGACAACAATGGATAAAATTTATCATAGTAGATCTCGCAATTTCATTAGTGAATCGTTGAGAAGGAGGTTTCGTATGGCGGATTTTATGGAAATCGTTCAGGGAAGGCGCAGCATCAGGGAATATCAGGACCGTGAAATCCCTGAGGAACATCTCACTACCATCCTTGAGGCTATCAGATGGTCACCTTCGTGGGCTAACACACAATGCTGGGAGGCAATCGTGATTAAGGATCCAGCCATCAAGCAAAAAGTCCGCGAAACTCTGCCTCCGGGTAATCCTTCATCCAAGGCCATTATGGAAGCCCCTGTAGTGATTGCCCTGTGTGCTAAGCTGACGAGCGCAGGGTACAAAAAGGGAGAAGCCACCACCAAATTCGGTGATTGGTTTATGTACGACATCGGAATCGCCACCCAAACCCTCTGCTTGACCGCTCATTCCCTGAATTTGGGGACGGTCATCGTTGGTCTTTTCAATCACGATACGGCAAAGGAGGTTCTTAGGGTGCCGCAAGGCTATGAAGTGGTATCACTGATTCCGCTCGGTTACCCTGCGCAGGAGTCCAAGGCGCCTCCACGTAAGGGGATCGGGGAGTTTGTACATTATGATTCGTTTTAGCGTTGTTCCCGGAGCATTTTCACCGCTCATACTGAGAGGCAGGGACCTTTCAGGAGTTCCCTAGACAAGGTGTCGTGCTTATGTATGCCGGTGGAGTTCTAAAACGGGTCAGTGGCCTGACCTATGATAAGCTCAAGTATTTCGTGCGCGCGGGCTACCTTGAACCAAAAAAGGTCAAGAAGGAGAGCCTCTACTATAATGATTTTTCCGAGGAGGACGTGGAGGTAATCAAGCGCGCGTGGACGCTCATTTCAACGCACCACATGAGAGCAAGGACAGCCTTTGCGCGGGCAAAAGGACAAGGCAGAGCGCCTCAGCTCTCGCTAAATTTAGGAGACAAGTCCGATAATTCAGATTGATAACCAACTCTATTCCGGCTGCTGTAACAAGCCTCTTTTCTGAAGTGTCCCAGATGATCCCTTATTGGTATACCTCCCTTGATTTCGCTGGAATCCTGCTCACCGTGCGGTCCATGTAAGCAAAGCCCGGAATAGTGTGCTCGTATGAGAAATGAGAGCACATACAAGGGACAAGGAATGCACAAGAGGATATGGCTATTACTGGATGGATCATTGTACTTGGATGTGGTATCCACCCTGCCCGTGGCACGATCCATACTGGGCTTATTGATGATCCTACTTCCTTGATACCATCTTCCTCTTCTATGAACCCCGGTTTGTGCGGCATCGCTTTTGTTGCCATAAGGGCAATGGCAGAGAATGTTGCGCAAAAGTAGCTATCCAGAAGTATTTGACCGATAAGCAAGGGTCCCTGGCCATTTTCTCCGTGTAACCTGCCATACTATTTGCTATGAAGGAAGGCGTCCACGTGATGTCCGGTGGTCTTGTAGTGCCGCTCTAGTCCAATTCGTAAACCGAGAGGGAAGTCAATGAAGTGGGATTGGTGGCTTATAGGGCTCTGTTCTTCCAGGGTCTTTACCTACCTCGTTTCTATGACCTATGCAGCGGTACTGCCCGTGCTGCAACGGGAATGGGGTATGCCCGCCGCTACCGCAGGCTCCATCTCAAGCGGGTTCCAGATGGGATATGCCCTTTCCTTGTTGTTCTTTTCCATCTTGGCCGATAGGGTTGGGGCAAAACGGGTGTTCCTCCTTTCGAACCTCTTCACCGTTGTTGTTTCATTGCTCTTCGCAGCCTTTGCTCGGGGGTACTACTCCGGGCTTGTCCTCTACACGCTTATCGGTGTTTCTATCGGAGGGGTATATGCGCCGGGCATTATGATGATCGCTGAGCGCTACCCCTCAAAAGGCAGGGGAATGGCCGTGGGCGTTTTTATCGCGAGCACCTCACTGAGCTATGCCCTGTCCCTCGG
>QMLW01000158.1 GCA_003646935.1 Deltaproteobacteria bacterium | reverse complement strand
TGTTTCCTATTGTCTCACACATGGAATAATGGAATGGTGGAATATTGGAGTGTTGGTTTTAAAAGCAATGATCCATTTATTAACTTCCCTGTCAAGAGAAATCTTACCAATAAACCACTGCCCTATTTTCTTAAGAACCCCTGTCTGCCGACAGGCAGGCATTATTCCATCATTCCAATATTCCAATATTCCAATTTTGAGCGAAGCGAACTAAGTTCTATAAAGGGCGGCAACCATACACAATGGACGTTTCTTTATGGCAAATTCGCATATAGTTTTAGTCGTAGACGATGACCCCGCCCATCGTACCATGCTGCGTACCCTTCTCACCGGATGGGGATATAGCATCAAGGAGGCCGATGACGGCGCAGAGGCAATTGAAATGGTGCATGAGCAGCCATTTGATCTGATTCTGATGGATATCCGTATGATCAAGGTTTCGGGGCTGGAGGCCCTGGTTGAGATCAAGGCCTTTAATCCCTCCATACCGGTCATTATCATGACCGCCTACTCCTCCGTTGAAAGCGCCGTCCAGGCCCTGAAGAACGGCGCCTATGACTATCTCACCAAGCCCCTCGATTTCGATGAACTGCGTCTCACCATGGAACGGGCCATGGAGCACAGACAGCTGAGGGAGGAAAATCGCCAGCTGCGGGAAACCCTGGGAACCCACTTCGACACCCAGAACATCATAGGACGAAGCCACGCCATGATGAGGCTTATGGAGACCGTTGCTCAGGTTGCACCAACAGAGGCCACCGTGTTGATCATCGGTGAGTCAGGCACGGGAAAGGAGATGATCGCAGGAGCCATTCACTTCAACAGCCCCCGAAAAGACGGTCCATTCGTGAAGATCAATTGTGCTGCTATCACGGAGACGCTGCTTGAATCGGAGCTGTTCGGTCATGAGAAGGGAGCATTCACCGGGGCTTACAGGAGGAAAGAGGGGCGTTTTCGCCAGGCCCATGGGGGGACCTTGTTTTTAGATGAGGTGAGCGAGATGTCGCTCGCCATGCAGGTCAAACTCCTCAGAGTGCTTCAGGATAGAGAGATCACCCGCGTTGGCGGTGAAGAGGTCATAAAGGTGGATGTAAGGATTATCGCTGCCACCAATAAGGATCTCATCAAGGAGATCGGGTCGGGCCGATTCAGGGATGATCTCTACTACCGTCTGAACGTGGTTACCATTGCCATGCCTCCCCTGCACGAGAGGAGGGAGGATATACCGCTGCTTGCCCAGCATTTTTTGGAGCAGTTCTCGGAAACTAATCGCAAGCAGATAAAGGGATTCACCCCTCAGGCAATGGACCGCCTGCTGAGGCATGCGTGGCCCGGAAACGTGAGGGAACTCATGAATGCCGTTGAAAGGGCAGTGGTCCTGGCGAGGGCGGAGTATTTGGATGAGGACGAATTTCCCCTGATTCCCCGGGAGACAGGTCCCGAAGGCGAGGTATCGTTAGAGGGCGCTGCCTCAATTGAGATGCCACTCGATGAGATGGAAAAGGCGACCATATTGAGAATGCTTGAGCACACCAACGGCAATAAAAGCGAGGCAGCCCGGCGGCTCGGCATAACCCGGAAGACCCTGCACAAGAAGTTGAAGGCATACGGTGTCATGCCGTGATGAAATGGATGATTAACCGCAAAGCCGCAAAGTGCGCAAAGGATGAGGATCAACAATCTCTGTGACCTTGGTGTCTCTGTGGTGAGTATTAAATGAACTTAAATCAGGAAAATCAGTACACAAAGGTCCTCAGCTCTGTGAGCGCTGTCAAGGGCGTAGGTAAGGTCATCGCCGGGGAGCTCGGTAAAAGGGGGATTCACACCGTGTTTGACCTCCTGTATACCCTTCCCCGTTCCTATCAGGATAGACGGCAATCCATCCCGATTGGCAAAATCGTTCCCGGCCAGAGCGTCCTCGTCAGGGGTACGATCACCGATATAGGGAAGGTCAAGCTCAAGTACCGGGCTGCATTTGAAATACTCGTAAATGATACTACCGGAACCATCTCAGCCAAATGGATAGGTTCTCCTCGGCACCTGTTCAGGTTCAGAAAGGCTCAGAAGATTATGCTTTTTGGTCGGTTTCGCCGCTCCCTCAGAATGCTCGAGACGTTCCACCCCGAGATCATAGAAGATGGGGATCCCATAGAGCTGGGAAGATTAGTTCCCCTGTACTCAGAGATGGAGGGGATTTCCCAGAAGAGGATGAGACGGATCGTAAGGGACGCCATGCGGGAATTTGCCCCGGGCCTTGAGGACCCATTGCCGAACCGGATCACCATGGACAGAAAACTTCCCGAGCTCGAAGAGGCAATACGGGAGGTGCATTTTCCTACCAACGCAACGCTTCAGGATCTCCGTGCTCGGAGATCGCCGGCACAGCGGAGACTCATATTCGATGAGTTTTTCACCCTCCAGCTCACCCTGGCCCTTAAGAGAAGCAAGGCATCAGGGCAGAGGGGTATTGAATTCGCCATCCCGGATCTGGAGGTACTCTACTGCGCTCTCCCCTTCACGCTCACGGGAGCACAGGGGAGGGTCATTCGAGAGATCACTGCGGATATGTCCAAATCAGTACCCATGAACAGGCTCCTTCAGGGTGATGTGGGCTGTGGAAAGACCGTGGTTGCCTTTATCGCCGCGTGGATTGCGGTAAGCAATGGCTATCAGGTGGCGTTCATGGCGCCTACCCAGCTTCTGGCTGAACAGCACTACCTCAGCACCCTTGAGCTCGCCCGGAGGATGAGCCTCAGGACTGCACTGCTCACAAGCGGTATGGGCTCCAGCGCCGAAGAGGTGAGGGATAGGGTAAGGAAGCACGAGATAGATATACTCATCGGCACCCACGCCCTTATCCAGGAGAGCGTAGAGTTTCAAAGGCTGGGGCTCGCGATCATTGACGAACAGCACCGGTTCGGGGTGGCCCAGCGGGCTACGCTCAAGGACAAGGGCGTGGGACCCGATGTGCTCACCATGACGGCCACGCCCATCCCCCGGACCTTGGGCTTGACCCTCTATGGGGACCTCGACATATCCGTGATTGATGAGCTCCCCCCGGGCAGGATGACGATCCAAACAGGGCTGTTCCACGAGCGTGACAGAGGGAAGGTCTACGCCCTCATGAGAAGGGAACTCGACAGGGGAAGGCAGTGCTACATGGTGTATCCTCTGATCGAGGAGTCTGAGAAGGTAGAGCTCATGGATGCAACGCGGATGGCCGAGGAGATCGGGCGGGTGTTTCCCGATTTCCGTGTAGGCCTAATCCACGGAAGGATGCCCGTGGATCAGAGGGAGGAGGTAATGGCGTCTTTCAAGGAGGGGACCATGGATATCCTGGTTTCAACCACGGTGATAGAGGTGGGGATCAACATCCCCAATGCCACCGTGATGGTGATCGAGAACGCGGAGCGATTCGGCCTCTCGCAGATTCACCAGCTCAGGGGCAGGGTGGGAAGAAGCTCCTACGCATCCAAGTGCCTGCTCCTGTCCTCAACGAGGCTGACCGATGAGGCCAGAAGGAGGCTCGGTATTCTCACCAAGAGCACCGATGGGTTCAGGATTGCCGAAGAGGATCTCGCCATACGGGGCCCGGGTGAGTTCATGGGGGAGAGGCAGTCGGGCTTCTACCAGTTCAGGGCCGCCAACCTCATGAGGGATGCGAAGATACTCTCAGAAGCGAGACAGGAGGCATTCACCTTGGTGGAAAGCGATCCCGAGTTGGCGCATCGCACCTATGCCCTTCTCAGACAGCTCTTTATGAACGGTCAAAAGGGATTAGGCGAGTTTGCCGATGTAGCCTAAGGATTCTGCAGTCTTTCCCAAGAGGTAGAGCAACACACCTTAAGGGACACGCCGGGGTTAACGAGATGCGTTTAAAAAAAATAAGAAAAATCGCTTGACATACGTATTGTGTTTATTAGGGTTAGAATAGCTGTCTGATGAAGTATGCGCTCTTAAGGCTCTTTCTCATTCTGTGTTAGGTTACTCATTGATGATGTTGATGACGCCTTAGGTTTGATTAGGAAGGCAATGAGTGTTATGCCAATGCCATTCGGCTAGGTTCCTTTGTAGTTTCCCAGTTTTTCAAAAGATCGCCTGCGAAACAGACCGTGGAACGTAGTTTATTTCTGTGGAATTTTCGCCTCATATGCCCATGTTGATAGTCCGCTGTTCAGTCGTTTCGACTTCGTTTAACGAAGGCTATACCGCTGAGAGAGTAACGTGTACATATAGGATCTCGAGTAGCTGCTTCTAGGTTTATAAGTGATCCCAAAGCCGCCGCTACCAGGCTATTGCCGGTTTCGGGATGAGCAAAGAATCAACCATTGAGCACCGACAACAAACCACAGGCATACAGGCTGCCACGTAACTGAAGCGAGGTATTCATGAACCAGGCAAAATGTGGAGATAAGGTGAAGGTCCACATAAACGTGTGGTTGGAGAACGGCACGAACTTCGTGAGCTCCAAAGATGATGAACCGCTCGAGTTTACCATTGGAAAAGGGGAGGTGATCACGGGCTTTGAAAATGCCGTTATCGGCATGGAAGTGGGCGAGAAGAAGACATTAAAGCTCTTTCCTGAAGATGCATTTGGACAGAGGCAGGAAGAACTCGTGATGGATGTGAGCAAAAGCGATTTTCCCGAACATATTACCCCTGTTATCGGAGAGCGGCTCAGAATTCGGATGAGAGGCAGCGATCCTATCGAGGTAACCGTTGCTAATGAGGACGAGGATACGATTACCCTTGATGGAAATCACCCGCTTGCGGGCTACACGCTGACCTATAATATTCAACTGGTTTCAATCAACCGGTTTTAGAATACCTCGTCTTATAGACGAGGGTTGTTCAGTGCGATAGCAGTTTTCATCATTGGTACGCCAGCAAAAGCAAGAGGAAGTAAGGGCTTCAATACAGAGAAGGAGGACTACTCGGAGAGGGTCCGTGAGGTATGTGGGCGGAAATAATGGATGCCTGTAGGACACGGGACTTGGGATCCCCGTAAAGGAGATGGAACCGTGAGTGTGAATTCGGTTGAAAATGTAGTGGGGATTTACCTAGAAGACGGGAGTGTGAAGTGCAGGGATTGCATGGAGGAGGAGGATTGGGAAAACCTCAGGCAAGATCGCACCATCACTGAAGATGATCTGCTGAAGGATGATGAATGGATCTATTGTGATTACTGCGAGAAAAGGCTCTCGTAAACTCCTTTACAGCGTTAGCACTTCTAAGGCTCCCAAAAAAGAGTGGGAGCGCTGTATGGGGAGTTTTTCAAATGAGGAAAGAGAACGAGCTTTATGTAAAGCTCTGGGCACGTGTTTTCCAACAGGCTTTTGATGATCTCTCCTATGAGCCCCCCGAATACACTCATGAGCTCATGGGTTATTAAAACCTAGATCTTTTCCACCATGCCACTGCGGCTTAAATCCTCTGAGGTGATGCTCTCGGAGTTTTCCGGAGGCACCAATTTAATGTGTTCGGCCGCAAACGCCTTATACACCAGCTTGCTGCACCATACGATTTTTTTCGGCCTTGAACTCTCGCCGGAGAAGACCCGCTGCATCGAATTTTGCCGATATGCGCGGGAGAATGCGCGCAGACGTGGCCAAAAGCCGAAGGAGTTTACCTTTCTGGGATTCACACATTA
>QMLW01000157.1 GCA_003646935.1 Deltaproteobacteria bacterium | reverse complement strand
GTGCAATCTCGGAAAGCCTTGACAGTTGCCTGTTACAAGCGATTTAATGATTTATCTATTTCAGATATTTTTCAAGAACCGAAGTCGTAATATCAATAGGTTACAGAGAAAAAACATTAAATATAAGAAGCGTTAGTACAGCAATGGTTTTACTTAAAATTGCTTATATTATAAACACATTTCCGTCAAGAAAAACCTTCAAATAATTGTCATAAATTCACAAACTCTTAAATTGAGTTTTTCTAATTAAAAATATGGAGGATTTGCCTAAAGGGATTTTTTGAATGGTCCGAAAGTTGCATGTTACATCTTTTTAACATGCACCAATTCTGTACTGTCCTTTATTTGGGCTTTGACGTGATCCTGGGGGTGCCTGGTGAACCCCTTGATGGAACAGTAGCTTTAAGCATGGGCACAGCCATGCCAAAAGGATGCGGGGATAACTCTGAGGCCATGCTCAAGAATGTCGGCCTTCCCATAGAAATCTCTACTGTGCGTCTTACTAAAGATCTGCTTAACAACGGCTGCCAGAGGGACCTTGATAATGGCAATAACAGAGAAGGGGTAAACGGATGTCTGATCTGGTACTTATCTTTTCAATGGATGATCTCAGGGGCGGGATAACACAAAAGGTGTTAAAACGAAGCGGTTTTGAGGCCCTGTTGCTTCGTATGATTCTGGGGGCGAAAGATGCTATTGCGAAGCATGCCCCAGGCGTTGTGATTTTTGATATAAGCAGTTATTTTTCAGAAGAGGTAAATCAAATACTAAATCTGTGTGGGACATTGGAGCACACACCCGTAATTTTACTCGGAGACCGGTCTATCACAGACAGATTCGAGGGGACTGGAATAAGGCTGGAACTGGTTCTTTCAGGTCCCCTTGACCCTGAGCTCATTGTCGCAAAAGTCAAGGAGGTTTTCTCACTGAAGGTGGAGGAAAAGCCCTCAGAGGGTGATACCCTTGAAGAGGACTTGAAGCATTTCTTAAAGTTGGATTGAAAGAATTACCCACTCACACATCCATGGAAAAGCACAAAAACCTTATAGCCATTATTGGACCAAAGGGGGGGGTGGGCAAAAGCTCGATTTGCGCCAATCTTGCCATTGCACTTTCAAGATTGGGTAAAAAGGTTGTTGCCGTTGACCTTGACCTTGGAGCGTCAAACCTCCATGCGATCTTTGGCATGAGGGATTCTAAGTACAGTCTCGATGACTTTGTTCAAAATAGAGTCAAGAAACTTAGCGATATTATTGTGGATACGGGCCTAAAGAATTTAGGAATAATTCGTGGAGGTGATGTCCCCGTGATAGCGAATATGCAGTATCAAAAGAAGATGAAACTCGTCAGGCATCTGTTGGGGCTGGACTTTGACCTTGTGATCCTGGACCTGGCGCCAGGGGTCTCTCATAACGTTGTGGATTTTGCAATCATTGCCAAAAAGACCCTTCTTGTCACCACCCCTGAAGTGCCATCCTTATTGAATGCATACAGCTTCATCAAGGTGGCTGTCTTCAGGCGGCTTAGCTTTTTTCTCAAATACAAAAAATGCCCTGAAATCCTAGAGCTTTTGGAAAGGGCAAAGGACTTTGAAAATTATCCCCACCTGAAGACCATGGAAGGCTTTTTTAGAGAGGCCCGAGAGATCAATTCCGAGGTAACGGATTCCGCAAAAAAAACTCTATCGGGCATTACACCGTTTGTGGTTGTCAACAGGGTCCGGACAGGGAAGGATGCGAACACAGGTAAGGTTATTCAGGGCCTCATGCAAAATTATCTGGGCATCAAGAGCTCAGAACTCATGACCATACGGGAGGATATTGCTGTAGAGAAGGCCATGGCAAGGATGAAACCCATTATGACCGAGGCCCCAAGTTCCCCCTTTTGCCGGGATATCGAACAGATCGCCCTTCGACTCTGCGAGTGAACCAGACCACTTCCTGCTTTTCGGCTCGCGTTCTTTGCTGCTATTCCTAAGGTCAAAAAATTGATCATTCGGTGAGGGCTTTAACTATCTGCGGCATGAAAGCATTGGTCTCCCCTTTTTGCCATTAGCGGTGGCTGTCAGGGCCTCTTTTCTTCACATCTGAGGCCTCTTTTTATGGTACGATCCCATATAACCTTTGCGCCTGCTGTCACAACAACACCTAACGTAAAAGGAATGAGTGAAGACGTAGAGGCGATAAGGACCGAAGCCCTTACCGCATTACTCGCTAATAATCCAAGCCCTGCGGCCAATCCCATACCTGCTGATTCACCCGCTATATCAAGGACAGCGTCTCGCTTGGTTATCCTGCCCCGCTTATATTTTCCCGCGTTAATAAGAGCGGCTATACCTCCCCAAGCAGCACCTACGGCCGCGCTCGCCTTAAGAGGGCTCATGGCCTCTTCTGTCATTACTCTTATAGCCCTTGCACCACGCCCCAAAGTATACCCAAGTGTACTTGTCGTGGTTTCTGGATAGTAGTAATCCTTCATTGTTTATGGCTCCTTTCCTTTTTATTGTGCAGATCCGAATCTCTGCGAGACCATCTTCCTTTAATATAGCTACCAGACATATGGCTGTGCCTTGTACTCAGGACAAAACCTTCATCGGCAGAATTTTGGATTTTGTTTTGTCTTTTTCCACTGTTTTCAGACGGTATTATAGCTCTTTTTTTCTCTCGATAAACCTCTTCCTGTAGACCATAAAAGCCGTATTCCCTGAATGCTCCATAATCTCGTGATTGGAGTGGGCGCTTATCGCCATCGTTACTAACGGTATCGGCAATCAAAGATACGCTCTTAATGTAAAGACCAATGAGTAGCTTAATGACAAACAACAGGATGTTAATGACAATACTCGTCCAGCCTTCAAGGGCTCCATATCGTGCCCTGACCTTGAGATCGTTGATATTCTGGCGGTTCTTAATAAGCTTTGCTGCTATCCAACGGGTAAACTTTCTCATAGACTTCCGGCTCCGCTTTGCAAATTAGGTTTCCGCAGAAAAGGATTCTCCTCCGGACACCTCTTGGCTTTACTTTTTGTCGAGCTCCTCAATGAAGATCTCCCCTTGTTTTTCCCAGTTAGGACATCTTCAGATAGAGGCCTGCAAATGCTTATATAGTTGAAAACTCTAAGTCAGAACGCCGCAATAGCGCAATAGGGATCGTGATAGTAGATCAAAATCTTAACCATAAGGAGATCTTTACGGCTTTTCTGGCGAAAAAGGGCAAATAGTGATTGCAATAGAAGATGGTTACCAGATACGTGCTATGCTTGATAGTGAAATATCTGATATTATTTCTTAAAAGATTATCAAATCTTTTACTGGTAGACCAGCAATTTTAATGCCAGACATCCTGAGTCTTGATGACAGGGCAGGGGGGGTCAAATCCCAAAACGCTAACGAGAAAGCCACTTACTACTCGGAGCATCAAATTGTTTGCATAGCATGCCAGGATTCAAAAGGGTTATGGGGCTTTTCTGAGTGACTGACGGGAGGCCCGGAACGAAAGAAAAGTCCCATGACCTGTAGAAATGTAAACAATAATATTGTTCTCCTTGGTCCATTACCTCATCTTCATGATCAGCCAAATTGCAAGAGCATTGAAGCCGCAGAAAGCAAGCCACACAACATGGTAGGTTCCTAGGGTATCGAATACCCAGCCGGCTAAGGTAGGGCCTATGATCCCTCCGATCGCTCCGGAGCCATAGGTAATCCCCAGTATCTTGCCAAAGGAATCCCTTCCGAAATATTCCCTCAGGATCGCCCCTCTCAACACGATGCCTCCTCCGTAGCCTGGAGGGAATATCATGAGGAAGACAAGGACAACCCATATTGCTCTCATGTAGCAGAATGCCAGCATTCCCAAGCCAATGAAGCCGAATGTCCATGCCATCACATTGCGCTTATCAAAGATATCGCCGAACCAGCCGAACCCAAACCTTCCCATAATGCTGAAAAGCGGAATGGCCCCTGCTACAATCCCGGCGGTTGCCCGCGGTGTGCCCACGCTGCTGAGGTAGGGCATCACATGGATGATCACCGAGGAAACGGTGAGCATCCGTATCGCTTCCACGATGTTCAAGTACCAAAAGACCCTCTTCCTAAGTGTTTCCCTGAGGCCTATCTCTGCCCCCTCACCATTCGCCTCAGTGCTCGATATTGGCTCCCCGGAGGCCTCACCATCGGGAAGGTAGCCGTATTTCTCCGGCCTGTCGCGGATCACGAAGGACAACGGTATTCCCAATACCCACATGCCTGCACCCAAAAGAATCAAGGTGGCTCTCCAGCCATATCCATCAATGAGATGAACGATAAGGGTCACCAACAATCCACTGGCGCCGATCCCGGACATCATCACGCCGAGCGCAATGCTCACTTTTTTTCGAAACCAGTTCACTACCACCGACATGATTACCACCAGGGCACATCCACCGGCGCCGAAGGCAATAACCAAGAAGGAGCCGTAAAACATGGCAAGGGATTGTGTGTGGCTGAGCAGCATGAAACCGAACCCAACTACTATCGTTCCCAGGAAGATGAGCGTTCTTGCGCCGAACCGATCGACGAGGAACCCCACGATAGGAGCAAAGAGCCCCATCTCCAGGCCACGGAGGCTCGCCGCTAAGGATATCTGCGCGTAGCTCCAGCCGAACTCCCTTCTTATCGGCTCAAAGAAGGCGGTGAACCCGTAAAATACGACTCCTCCCACATAAAACCCGATAAGGAAGCAGGCACCGACGATCCACCATCCATAGAAGAGTCTTTTCATGTGAGATTTTTTTCAATACGTGATCAGAGATTTACGCCATTGGGAAGCTGTATAATCCTCGGGATGAGGTATGTCAATACATGATTGTGGTCCTGAGCGGGGAGGTGATGATTTGCGCTTTTGCTTGACAAGCAAACATTGAGCTTCCATACTCCGCTGAGCGGGAGGAAAGAGCGTCTTTATCGACATGGAGAGGGAGGAAGCAATGGAAAAAATCCTCGTTCCAGTGGATGGATCGGAACAATCACACAAGGCTGTCGGCTTTGCCGTGGATTTGGCCAACCACTACCATGCCACTATCTATCTTCTCCACGTGTTCAAGCTCACCATAGTTCCCGAGGGTCTAGGGGAGTATGTGGTGTCGGACAGGGTGCAACTTCGGGCCTTGGGGGATAAGATTATCGCTGCGGCTGAAGACGAGGCCAAAGGGCACGGTGTGGAGCGCATTGAAACAGCAGTGGTCGAAGGGGATCCTGCTGAAAGGATTATCGATTACGCGAAAGAGCACGACGTGGATATCATTGTGATCGGCAGCAGAGGGCTCGGCACCTTCAAGGGGCTGCTTTTGGGAAGCGTTTCAAACAAGGTCACCCATAGGGCCGATCGGACCTGCGTGATTGTGAGGTAAGGATTACAGCTCTGCTTTGAAGAGCACACCCCAGGAAAAGATAGATACGTACAGCGAATTCAACAACCTATTCTTCAGGATGGCTGTGCGCATCACCTCGCTTCCCTCTAACAGGGCAGGTTAGCCAGATCCACATTTCCTCCAGAAAGTATAATGCCGATTCGCGTGCCCGGGATCTCGGTGCGTCTGGCCAAGAGCGCTCCCAGGGGTACTGCGGCCGAGGGTTCCACTATTATCTTCATCCTCTCCCACACCCCCCTCATCGCCTCGATAATCTCCTTCTCGCCCACGGT
>QMLW01000156.1 GCA_003646935.1 Deltaproteobacteria bacterium | reverse complement strand
TGGCAGGTGTTGATGAGGACTATCTGATCCATGGCTTTCAGGAAAAGCCCAAGGAGAATCCCAAGACTATTCCCGGAAATCCCGACCGCATCCTCGCATCAATGGGCATTTATCTCTTTAAAACCGATACGCTCGTCAAAGCACTTGAGGAAAACGAGGGAGATGATTTCGGCAAGGACATCATCCCTTTTCTTGTCCCATCAAAACGGGTATATGCCTATCATTTCCAAAGACATAACGTCATCGAGGATTACATCTACTACACACAGGAAAACGGCGAGCGGAAGCTCCAGCTCGAACCCAGAACCCGCGATTCCTCCTACTGGAGGGATGTAGGAACCCTTGATGCCTATTGGAACGCCAACATGGATTTGACCGGCATCGATCCCTCCTTTAACCTTTACGGTCGCAACTGGCCCATTCAAACCTATCAGCTACCCGCTCCTCCCGCGAAGTTCGTCTTCAGCAACGAAAGGCCTGACGGGTACCGAGTGGGCAAGGCACTGGATTCCGTGGTGGCACCAGGCGCCATAATAAGCGGCGTTGTCAGGAACTCGGTGATCTCGTATTACGTGGTGATCAGGAGTTGGACAACCGTGGAGGAATCGGTAATCATGGATGACGTCATCGTGGGACGCCACTGTAAGATCAAAAAGGCCATCATCGACAAACACAACATGATTCCACCTCACACGGAAATCGGGTATAACCCAAAGGAAGACGGCAAGCGATTCACCATAACGTCACGGGGCATTGTGGTGGTGCCGAAGGGATATTTCACGTAGGCTTTGTGGCGAGATACCTAAGTTGTTGCCATGGGATTATTTTTCAGGGCCTCGAGAAAGACTTCCGGCCCATGCGTATACATCCCGCAAGGGGAGATTATGCTGCTTTGCAATTCGCCTGCATTCCTCATATTCAGGCACCAGCACCGTTCCATGATCTCGATCGGCAACCCGGGTAAGCCTCATCTCTCCCCAGGGTGAGTCCACCGTCACCTTGTTCCGCTCCAAGACTTCCCGCTGACTATAGCTGATGCGAATTCCAAGGCTGGTTGACTCCCTAAACACAATGCCCACGAGCCTATCCCTGTCTTCGGGGCGAGCGATCACCTGGAGCCTGATACCGGGCCTGTTTTTCTTCATGTGTATATGGGAGAAGCTCACATCCAAGGCACCAGCCTCAAAGAGGCTATCCATCAGGTAGCCCAGAAGCTCCGGGCTCATATCGTCCAGGTTTGACTCCAACAGCACCACCGTATCCAACCTTCCTCGTTCCGCATCCCGTCCAACCAAGATTCGCAGGAGATTGGGCCTGTCGGACAGCGACCTAGTGCCCACGCCATATCCTACGCGCTCTATAGTCATAGGCGGCATAGGGCCAAAGGATGTCCCTAATGAGGTGAGCAGCGCTGCTCCCGTGGGCGTGACCATCTCTGCATCCTGTCCGCTATCATAGATGGGTACCCCCTTCAGGAGCGCGATTGTTGCAGGTGCTGGGAGGGGGATGGTGCCGTGGGCGCTGTCGATCATGCCGCTTCCAACGGGTATCTTGGAGACAAAGAGCTTTTCAATACCCAAGTGATACATCCCCGCAACAGAGGCAACCACATCGATGATCGAGTCAACGGCACCGACTTCATGAAAATGCACGTTTTCAGGAGATAGGTGGTGTATCTCGCCTTCGGTCTCGGCCAATCTCTCAAAGACCGATATACATTTCTCTATGATCTGCGGGGTAAGGTTGCTGCTCCTTAGAATATCCTTTATGTCGCTCAAGTGGCGAGTTGGCTGGTCCTCTTGATGGAGCGTCACGGAGAACTTCGTTCCGAAGATATGGTTTCGCTCCTCCTGTTTGTGCGATATAGTGAATCCATCGAGCCCCAGCCCAGCGATGGTCTCATCGAGGTTCTCAGCGGGAAGGCCGGCATCCAGCAAGGCCCCAACAAACATATCCCCGCTTACGCCGGAAAAACAATCAAGATAGGCGATCTTCATGCCGCTCTGGTTGCCTCACAAACCACGAGCCTTTTCCCTGGCTTCCTGTTTCTTCTTACAGTCAATACAGAGGGTGGTAACGGGCCTCGCCATGAGCCTTTCCTGGGATATCTCCTTACCACACTTCTCACATATACCAAACGTGCCCTGCTCAATTCTATCGAGCGCCTGTTTGATCTTGTCGATCAACTTCCTCTCTCGATCCCGTATCCGCAGAAGAAAATTCCGATCCGTTTCCAAGGAAGCCCTATCTGTTGGATCAGGGAAATTATCCTTCAGGTTCGTCATACCATCCATTGTCTTGAGTGCCTCTTCAATGAGCTCGTCAAGCTGGCCCTGGAGTAAGTTCCGAAAATAGTCCAATTGTTCTTGATCCATGAAATCCCCTATGCTAAAGGCTCCTCTTACTATGCCCCTCGTATCTTGTCCCAAAAATCCCTTGTCTTTGTTCCCAGCTTTTGGCTTTCAAGCTCCGCGAATTCCGCCAGTAATTCCCGCTGTTTCTGGCTCACTCGGGTGGGGATCTTCACGATAATCTTCACAAAGAGATCGCCGTATCCCTTCCCCCTCCCAAGGCTCGGCATGCCCATCCCTTTGAGCCTGATAATCTCCTCCGGCTGCACGCCCTCCGGGATGGCAATGTTCTTCTCCTCATCGCTATGAAGCACGGGAATGGAAACCTCTGTTCCCAGCGCTGCCTGAATAAAGGATATGGTAATCTGGCACCTGAGATCATCTCCATCCCGAACAAAAAAGGGGTGCTCCTTCACGTAAATCACCACGAAGAGGTCTCCCTGTGGTCCTCCCGCCTCTCCGGGTTCTCCCTCCCCTCTTATCCTCAGCTGTGTCCCAGTGTCCACTCCTGGCGGTATCTTTACGAGAACCCTTCTCTCAACCCTCAGCTTGCCCTTGCCCTGGCATTGCTTGCATGGATCCACGATAATCCGACCCGTACCGCCGCACCTTGAACAGGTTGTTCTGATCTGAAAGAAACCCTGTGAACGAACAATTTCACCTCTGCCCTGGCAATTGGAGCACGTCTCGGGCTTGGTGCCCGGTTCCATCCCCGAACCACCGCACTGCTCGCAGGACTCCCACCTATCGAAGACGAGCTCCTCTTCCTTTCCCCCGTATGCATCCTCCAGGCTCAACTCCAGATCGTATCGAAGGTCATTTCCCCTTCGTACCCCCGTTCTCCTGGATCTCCTCCCCCCAAATCCAAAGAAATCCTCGAATATGTCTCCAAAGGCAGAAAAAATGTCCTCGAATCCGCCAAAACCGGTGAACCCGGTTCCCTCGAGACCGGCGTGGCCGTAAAGATCGTAGATCCTCCTCTTCTCGCCATCCCGCAACACCTCATAGGCCTCTGCTGCCTCTTTGAACCGCTCCTCCGCCTCCTTATCCCCCGGATTTCTATCGGGGTGATATTGCAGGGCGAGTTTCCGGTAGGCCTTTTTTATCTCCTCTGCATCGGAATCCCTGGAAACGCCCAGGATTTCATAATAATCCCTCTTGCTCGCCATAGGTACTACGCTTTCTCTGACGTGCTCTGGTCTTCGTCCTCTCCTGCATCGGCCTCGGATTCGGCCTTTGGCTCTCCCTCCTCTTGGACCTCTGCGTTCATCTCCGCACCGGCCTCTGCCGCGGACTCCGGTTTCCCTTGCGCACCGGTCTCAGCGCCGGCTTCTGCTCCCATTTCCCCATCAGCCTCACCCGTGGTCTCGGGTTCGATCAGATCGCCGGTGGGAGCGGGCAGCTCGGGTTCCATCTCTAAAAAAGCCTCAGATGGGCTGGCCTCCGGCCTCAGCCGCACCCTATCCTCCTCGATCTCCCGCAAGGCAGTAACTATCTCCCTGTTATTGCACTCAACGAGCGGCTCTTTGCCTTTTCTCATCTGGACGACGCGCTTTGCCGCCAGGTGTACGAGCATAAATTTATTGTAGCCTTTCTTTAAACAATCCTCTACGGTAATGCGAGCCATTCACCATTCTCCTTTAAAAAATTTAAACTTATTTTTTATCTTGCCCTTTAGAAAAAGTAAAGATATTTTTTCCATACGTGCGATGACAAAATTTATGGAGCGATTCAAGCCCTGCATAGAAAAAATAGTTATTCCCTATTTCTGAAAAGTATTCTATCCTTATATAAAGTGCTCCTTTGCTTTTCCATTAAAGTAACGGTGGTCGTATGCTTGCTACCGTCTTAAGCAGCTCAGTACTCGGGATCGACGCCTACAAGGTTGAGGTCGAGGTGGATATATCGAGGGGTCTACCGTCCTTTTCAACCGTGGGACTGCCCGAGGGAGCGGTCAGGGAAAGCAAGGAGAGGGTCAAGGCAGCACTGAAGAATTCCGGTTATCACTTCCCCTCTGACAGGATCACGGTAAACCTCGCCCCCGCGGATGTGAAAAAGGAGGGAAGTGGCTTCGATCTGCCTATGGCCATAGGAATCCTCGCGGCAACGGGGCTCATCCCACAGCCCAGTTTAACCGACCACGTTATTATCGGCGAGCTCTCCCTGGATGGCAGTATCAGGGCCATAAAAGGAGCCCTGTCAATGGCCATAATGGTGAAGGAGCTCGGCTTAAAGGGGATCTACCTGCCCTCGGAAAACGCAATGGAGGCTGCGGTGGTGGAGGAGATAGACGTCCATCCGATCTCCACCCTTGCCCAGCTCGCCCAGGCGCTGAATGGCGCTGAGGACGCGCCATCCATGACATTGGAGGGCGACTTTCTGGACGATCAGCCTGCTCCTGAGGTGGATTTCAGCGATGTGTGCGGCCAGGAGAACGTGAAGAGGGCGGTGGAGATCGCCGCTTCGGGCGGCCATAATCTCCTGATGATCGGACCACCCGGTGCCGGAAAGACCATGCTCGCTCAGAGGCTTTCCACCATACTGCCTGCCCTGGCATTCGACGAATCCCTTGAGACCTCCAAGGTCTACAGCGTGATGGGGCTTATGCCCAAGGGACAGGGCCTGATCAAGGCCAGGCCCTTCAGGTCCCCTCATCACACCATATCGGATGCCGGCCTCATCGGCGGCGGTCAGATACCCAAGCCCGGCGAGGTAAGCCTGGCCCATAACGGCGTGCTGTTTCTGGATGAAATGCCGGAATTCAAGAAGAACGTGCTCGAGGTTCTCAGGCAGCCCATGGAGACCGGGATCGTCACCATAGCCAGGGCAACATCCACGGTGACCTATCCCGCCAACTTCATCCTGGTGGGGGCCATGAATCCCTGCCCCTGCGGGTATTTCGGCGATCCAAAGCGCGAGTGTACCTGCTCCTTTCGGGAGATCCAGCGGTACCGCTCCAAGATATCGGGCCCCCTTATGGACCGGATCGACATCCATATCGATGTGCCGGCGGTGCCCTTCAAGGACCTCACGGGCTTCCAGCCGGCCCAGTCCTCTCATGAGATCCGCCAGCGGGTCATGAAGGCCAGAGAAATCCAGGAAGAGCGTTTTAAGAAAACGAAGATCCACTGCAACGCCATGATGAACAGCAGACAGATTCGGCGGTTCTGCGAGATCGATGAGCGGTCCAACACGCTGCTGGAAGCGGCCATGGAAAAATTCGGGTTCAGCGCCCGTGCCCCGTCCCGCATCCTCAAGATCTCCCGGACGATCGCGGATCTGGCCGGCTCAGAGGACATCGAATAGGCCCACGTGGCAGAGGCCATAC
>QMLW01000155.1 GCA_003646935.1 Deltaproteobacteria bacterium | reverse complement strand
GGATATCTTAAAGAGGGTATGCCCCGAACATCTATGCATTAAAGGGCGGTTGGGGAAATCATGAGCGCACCCCTTGTCCATATTAAAGCAGATGCAGGGCTCGGGCAGGCATCCTCGCTCATGGCGGTGAAGGACGTGAGGAGGCTCTTGGTCATGGATAGGCAAAAGGTGGTGGGCATCGTTACCCAGAAGGACGTGTTGCGCGGAACGCTTGAGATCTTCACGTCCCTGGCCTCAATGTAGGCTATTGTTCCCGCTTTTTATCAGCACATCATCTCATCAAGAGGTTCTGGTGGTCGGCGGCCGTGCTTGTGGTGACCCTCTTTCTGGGAAGGGTATTCTGCGGCTTCATCTGTCCGTTGGGCACCATCCATCACCTCGTGATGAACCAGGGTTACTGCGAGTATACCTGCACCCTGTGCGTCGATGTGTGCCCCACGGGAGCGATAGCCGAGTTTTCAGCGACCGACAAGATCGAGCGGCCCATAAAGATAGACTCCGCCTACATCGACAGGGGCAGGTGCCTCCCGTGGTCGGGAAACGGGCCCTGCATCGTGTGCGAGGAGCACTGCCCCACCTCTCCCAAGGCCATCTATTTCAGGAAGGACGTGGTGGCAGGCCCCGACGGCACCAAGACCCAGGTCCAGTTGCCCTATGTGGACCTCAAGAAATGCGTGGGATGCGGGATCTGCGAGTTCAAGCGTCCGGTAAAGGGAAGGCCGGCCATACGGGTGATCTCCGCAGGGGAATCCCGATCATTGGAGAATCAAATCCTGCTTTAAATTTGAATTCCCCGCTGCTTGCAGCGCTGGATGAATTCAAATTAGAATGTTAACCTTTCGCCATAGGAGCGATAACGTCGCGTTGGATAAAATCGTGTAACGATCTTATTCTTCCTGGAATTTTCCGGGAAAGTCCCTGTGGATGTGCCCAATGCCTTTCTGCCTCAGATCAGAAGCAGCCTTTCGGATATGGATGTAGCGGTGTTTCAGCTCGTAAAAGCCGTGCCACCATGCATAATCGGGAGCCATCATAGCGGCTCCCATCCGAGCCCTGCGCCCATCATGGTGCCAGAGTTCATAGAATTCCCACTCAAGATCCTCGTCAAAATAGCTCTCCCTTGACAAAAACCGTTCCCTATAGAGGGAATCGATCAGATTCTTTATTGGTTTGAAGTAATTCTCGTTGTAGTTTTCGATTACTCGATCCAGATTTGAGAAGTGATCATCCGTCCAACCGATGGAATGACACTGGAGGCACACCCTTTTCATCTTTGTTCGTTCACGTTTCCAGTCCGTTTTAGCGGGGAAGGGTTTGAACTCGTTGGGCCTCACCGTCAGAGGGGCCTGTGTTTCCCATGAGAGCCTCTCGGTTACATCGTGCGTGGCGGGCATGTCATCAGCTTCAGAAATATGGCAGGCGGCACATGTGGGCGCCCGGTAAGAGCTTCCCGCTTTCCAGCGGCCGTCATCTGGACGCCAGTTCCATTCGTTCCCCTCTGCGTGGTAGATGGTGCCGTGTTTGGATTCATTGTAGATCTCGATCTGCGGGTGATCGGGACCGAGGTGACACTGATCGCAGGCCTCTGGCTTCCTCGCCTCAACCACGGAGAATCGATGTCTCGTGTGACAGCTGCTGCAGCTTCCGAGCGTGTCGTCGGGATTTTTCCTTCCCACCCCCACATTGGGCCACGTACCAGGTTTTGGCCGGCCATCCACCACCTCAACGACTGTACCGTGACAGGCGTAGCATCCCGTGGTCCGCTCTATGGCATTATTCATGCCATCATTGAGCCAGTTGTCTACTTTCCACATAATCTCAAGGGTATGGGCGTGTTTGCTCTTGTCGTACTGGTCGACCTCCTTGGGGTGGCATCCTTGACAGGTCTTCGGCGTTACCACCAGGGAAACGGGGATTATATCGTACTGTAGGTGGCGCTCGCTGATCACGGGCGTATCATGCCCGGGCTTGTGACAACGGAGACACCCAACATTGACCTTTGCATGGAGGCTATTGGACCAGCCATGGTAGATGCCGGGGGTTTCTGACATGTGGCATTCGATACAGGTACCACGAGCGCTGACACCAGCACCGGCATTTGGTACTAATCTCACCGGAAATCCCCATCGCCACACGCTGATGCAGCCCAGGACCAAGAAGATGATGACCAGGTTAATATAGGCCATCACGATGAAGACCTTGTGCGCGGGGGTAGGCCTTTTCGCCGCGCTCCGTTGTTCGGAGAGTTCCCTCACGTACCGCACGTTTTCAAGGACCTCTGCTCCGTGCGGGGCGCCCCCCATAGCCTCGGTGAGGTCCGTGCCTGCGCTGTGCTTGCCGAAGTGCCTCCCCTCCTTCCACTTTGGGCTGGAACCTACGTCATAGATCTTGCCCTCATAGGCCACATAGGCGGGCCTTCCAGGGGCACCATCGAAATGACGAAGGTCCTCCAGGCTGATGTCAGCCTCCTTATGAGGTGGTTCCACCGGTTTCGCCTCTTTTCCCATGAGCCGATGAACCACGGTAATCGCGGTGATCCCGATGGCGACCATCAAGACAAACAGAAGGATCTTGATAAACAGCATGAGGCCGAAGGTGCTGTTGAAGAACTGCTCCCACGAATCGATACGAACCCAGGTGAGGTAGCTGCCCGTGAGCGCGAGGGTGATCATGCAGGAGACCCCGAGGATCCTCTCATGCTTTGGTATGCCGCCGATGAGGCGAGAGGGCTTGATGAAGAGGTGAATGTAGAATATTGCGCCGAAGAATACGACGGCAGCGAGTAGATGGAGGTAGCCTATGACGAACCTGAGCGTTTTATGAAACGGCGTTTGAAGGGAGGCGGATTTCTCTAAGATCCTCTCCGGGATGGGGTAGCGATAGCCGGCCTTTACATAGGCAAAGCCCATGGCGTTCAGCTCACCGCCGACAGGTTCCTGATGGCAGAAGGCACAATCCTTTCCGGTCTCCGCCGCGTAGTCCTCGGTGGCGTGGATGCAGGGAATACTAGCCAGATGGATAATGAATGCGGGGAGTAGAATGAACGATATTCGGAGATGTTTTATGAATTTCGTATCCATACTCGGTTTTCTATGAAAGGGGGAAAGAATTGTTTTTGATCTCAGGCTATATCATCGCCTTAGAGAAGCATGTATGTCAAATTATAAAATAGCTTCGCGATTTTATACAGAGAAGGGAAAATTTCCTGCTTTCTGTTGGGAGACATCTTTGCTATATAGGCACGATAGGGAGGTAATCCATGGCGGAGTTCGCCTACGCGAACACAGCACGGGAGATGGAGGTCTATGGCTACGATTCGGTAGTCAAGAGCCACTGCAGGATGTGTCACGGGGGATGCGGCGTGCTGGTGTATGTGAAAGACGGGAGGGCGGTGAAGATAGCCGGTGATCCCGGCTGCCCCATCAACCACGGCACCCTGTGCCCCAAGGCGATTGCATCAATACAGCTGGCCTACCATCCCGACCGGCTCATCTATCCGGTCAAGCGCCGTGGCCCAAAGGGCGGTGGCGACTGGGAGCGCATATCCTGGGATGAGGCCCTGGACACCATCGCGGAGCGCATACTGGCGTATAAAGAGCGGTTTGGTGCCGAGTCCATTGTGATGGGGTATGGCACGGGCAGGGACAACGAGGCGGTCATCTACCGCTTCGCCAACCTCTTGGGCACACCGAATGTCCTCACGGCGGGTCATTTCTGCTATGGGCCGCGGATCGCCACCGGCATCCTCACCTGCGGCACGAATCCCATAGTGGACTACGAGAACGAACCACGATGTATCATGGTGTGGGGGAACAATATCGTTATCAGCAACCCCGATGAGTACAAGGGAGAGCATTTTTCCGTAGCGCTGAACAAGGGGGCACGACTGATCGCCGTTGATCCCAGGCTCACCCGCATTGCAGCGCGCGCGGACGTGTGGCTCCAGCTCAGGCCCGGTACCGATGCAGCCCTTGCCCTGGGCATGCTCCATGTGATTGTGAACGAACAACTCTACCAAGAAGAATTCGTGAAAAATCATGTCTACGGCTGGGAGCCCTTTGTGGAGCGGGTGAATGAATACCCCCTGGAGAGGGTAGAGGCCATTACCTGGGTCCCTAAGGAGAAGATCAGGGAGGCAGCCAGGCTCTTTGCCACTACAAAACCAGCGGCCATCCAGTGGGGCGTGGCCATAGAGCAACAGATCAACTGTGCGGACAATGACCGCTTGCTCCTGGCCCTTATGGGCGTGACCGGGAACATCGACGCTCGCGGCGGCCAGGTGCTGTTTCAACAGCCCAGGATCAGAAACGTGGGCCATTTTGGCGCCCACAGGATGCTTCCTGACATACAACGGGAAAAGCGTCTGGGTGGGGATCGGTTCAGGCTTGCAGGGAACTTTGCCATCATCAATCCGAAATGCGTGTGGGACGCGATCCTCGATGAGCAGCCCTATCCGGTGAAGATGCTCTTCTTTATAAGCTCAAATCCGGTGATGACCCGGGCAAACGCCAGGCAGGTGTACCGCGCGCTGAAGAAGGTGGGGTTCATGGCCGTCTCCGACTTCTTTCTCACCCCCACGGCAGAGCTCGCCGATATCGTGGTGCCGGCTGCCACGTGGCTTGAGATGGACTACATCGGGGATTTCTGGAAGCGTCACGGGTATCTCCTTCCCCGCAGAAAGGCAGTCCAGGTTGGGGAATGCCGCTCGGATCACGAGATGCTCAATGACTTGGCCCACAGGGTAGGGCAGGGGGAGCACTGGTGGGACAGCTTTGAGCAGGCCCTGGACTGGATTCTCGAACCACTGGGCATAACCTGGGGGGAATTTAGGAACATGGACTACCTTCGAGGCGAGGTGATCAATCAGAAGTATGAGGTGAAGGGGTTCTCCACGCCGTCGCGGAAGTTCGAGCTCTATTCCACGCTCCTTGAGGGCTGGGGATATGATCCGCTCCCGCAATTTCGCGAGCCCCGAGAGGGCCCTTACAGCACGCCCGAGCTGTACGAGGAGTTCCCCTATATACTGATCACGGGTAGGAGAATGCCCGGCTTTTTTCACTCAGAAAACCGCCAGCTCCCCTGGATGAGGGAACTCCATAGGGATCCGGTCCTGGAAATCCACCCCGCTGCTGCCGCCAAGGAGGGCATCCAAGACGGCGACTGGGTAGTAATCGAATCGCCGCGAGGTAGGGTGAGGCAGCGGGCCAAGCTGTTTGCGGGTATCGACCCAAGAGTGGTCTCAGCGGAGCACGCCTGGTGGTTTCCGGAACAAAAGGATCCCGGGCACGGCTGGGATGAATCCAACATCAACATCCTCACGGACAATGCCTATGAAAACTGTGACCCCGCCATGGGCGCGACACATGTGCGCACACTTCTGTGCAGGATATACCCCGAGGAGAAAGAGGAGGCCGGCCTTGAACAGATATGAGCTCATGATCGATGAGTACGCCTGCTGGGGGTGCATGGCCTGTGAGGCGGCATGTAAGCAGGAGCATAATCCCCCTGATGGGATTAGGCTCATCAAGGTCACCGAACAGTGGTCTCACAGTGATGACGGTAGCCCCGATTTTACCTTCCGCGTTACCCTATGTCGGCACTGCGATGATCCTCCCTGTGCCGAGGCCTGTCCGGTGGAGGCCATCTTCAAGCGGGGCGACGGAATCGTCATACTTAAGGGCGAGAAATGTTCGGGGTGCG
>QMLW01000154.1 GCA_003646935.1 Deltaproteobacteria bacterium | reverse complement strand
CGAGCCCAGGTTCAAAGAGAAGTCCTTCCATCTACCACCCTATCGATCGAGGAGCCGAGTCTTGTAAGATCAATCCTCTATCGTTGAACCGATCTTGAGCGTGACCTGCCAGTACGATACCGCATGAACCACCGGGGCTCATAGGCGCCAATCGGAATGGCAGAGAGATCAAAGGGGCCTAATCTCAAGCCGATCTCCTTAAAGATGGGCGTATACCCGGTATCGCCGCACGATGCTCCCCTTATCGAGGGAGTCGTAGTGATCGTGGGATATCACCACGAGGTCAATCGCCGGCAGTTCCGCAAGGGCCACTCCCGAAGGCACTATTCTCCGCGGTCCTTTCCACTGGAGGGGCGATGCGCGCTCGGAGAAGTGGGGGTCGGTGAGGATATTTTTTCCGCCAACCTGGAGAAACACCGTGGCATAGCCGATCCATGTAAGGGTGGTTTTCTCTCGATTGAATCTCAGAAAGGCGGGATCATTCTCGGCTAATGGAAAATGGTGGTCCTCGGGTTTTGGCGTCTTCTTCCAGAGCCGCTGCCACCGCCACTTCAAGAAATCGAGGAATCCCGGCTCATCATAGGAGTAGATTGCCAGTCCGACAAGGCCGTTCAGGCCCGAAACGCCAGATAGGCCTTTTTCGCCTTGGCAACCTCTTCCACGAAGTGCCAGCTGCCCCGTTCAACGAAGTCAGCGGTGACTTTCGTGCCAATTTTGATGTTCTCAGGGTGAGCCACATCAACGCCCAGAATCTGTGCGCCAATCCGCGGACCCTCCTCAACCTGGACGATGCCCACACAATAGGGATTGTCCCTGCCGTAGCCCGCATCTATCATGGGCATAGGCCCCACGCCTATCACGGTAAAGGCAACGAGCGTGCCCTTTCCGGTCAGCTCCTCCCACTCCATTTGATCGGCCTTGCACGTCAAGCAGATCGGACGAGGCGGCAACCATAGCGCACCGCAGCTCGTACACCTGGAGGCCATGACCTTCCTTTCGGTC
Organism: Deltaproteobacteria bacterium; assembly: GCA_003646935.1. GTDB lineage: Bacteria > Desulfobacterota > DSM-4660 > Desulfatiglandales > B25-G16 > B25-G16. Next base: position 4,705 of record QMLW01000154.1, on the reverse strand, counting down.
AGGTACGTATCGAATGAGGCAATGGTAAAGGGTAACTCCTTCATCCCTATCTCCTTTCATAGATTTGCACCACGGCTGTGGTTCCATGAGCCCCGATGTTGTGATTGAGGGCGATATCGATGTCGGTTGCGGTGACCTGCCGCTCGCCAGCTTCACCTCTCATCTGTTGGAATATCTCCACCATCTGTGCGGCACCGGTCGCTCCCACGGGATGTCCTTTGCACTTCAGCCCCCCCGACACGTTGATCGGCTTTTGCCCGTCCCTAGCTGTCTTACCCTCTCCTGCGGCAACCGCCGCCTCCTTGCCCTCCTTGAAGAATCCCAGGTCAGCAATGGCCATGACCTCGGCAATAGTGAAGCAGTCATGCACCTCGGCCATCTTGATATCCCCAGGGTCCACACCTGCCATCTCATACGCCTGCTCGGCCGCGAGCTTGGCCGCGGGAATGGAGGTAAGGGTATCCCTATCGTGAAGATTATGTCCGCTGGCCTGTCCCGTGCCGATGATATAGATCGGGACATCGGTGAACTCTCTGGCTATCTCCTCGGCAACGAGGAGCAAGCAGGCCGCCCCATCGGTGATGGGGCAACAATCGAAGAGGGTGTTGGGCCACGCGATAACCGGGTTGAACCGCGGATCATTGAGGAACTCCATCTCATCGGACCAGGTGGGTACCGGCCCTCCCTTCTCCTCGGCCTTGGCGGCCCGCATTTCCATCACTTGTTTGATGGTCATGGGAAAATGGGCCTTGGGGTTGAGTGCGCCGTTGGAGTGGTTCTTGATCGCCACCCGCAACAGGTCGTCATGTGTTGTTCCGTATGCCTCCATGTGGGCGGTTGCCATAGCGGCGTAGAGCCCCGGAAAGGTGAACCCCACGGAACCCTCGAATGTGGTATCAGAACCACAGGCAAGGGCCATGGTAGTCCAGTTGATCGGGAGGCTGGTCATCTTCTCCGTGCCGCCTACCAGAACCATATCATAGAGCCCTGAGGCTATGGCTATCAAACCGTCCCTAACGGCAACGGAACTGCTCGCACAGGCATCCTCGATCTTGCGTGCGGGCCTGGGCGTTAATCCGATGATATCGGCACAGAGGTTTCCCATTACCGATTGGGACTCCCACATCTCAGCGCCGCAATTGCCCACGTATAGTGCCTCGATATCCTGGTGTTCAAACCCTTTATCCACCGAGTCCTTCATGTCGGTGAAGGCCTCTGCGAATAACTCTCGGTTGGTTATGTCCGGTCGGGTTCCAAAGGCCGACATCCCAGCCCCAACGATCGCCACGCCCCTGCCAAGTCTGCGTTTCCCCTGAGCCATCATCCTTCCTCCCTGCTAAACCGTGCGTATGAGAAGACCAACACCATCCCTTTATCTGTGCCCAATCAATGCTCTCATAGATCGATCATCTGCATACCGTGTAACATTATTTCGTGTCAACGGTTTTGTGTCAATAATCATGCGTGGGAGCTATAGCTATTTCCGTCTGGTTATCGCCCTATGTGCAGCGAGGCTTGGCCTTCCCGGCCAGTATCCCGCCTCTGAAAGGTGGGCGCAAGCATGTAATGAATAGATTGGTACATAACTCAAATCGTTTTCGCCATTTGGCTTAGGGCGCAGGGCGAACGTCCTTAAATGAAGGCGATAGGTTTAGAAATCAATAGGTTATAATTCACCATGGCGTGGCCCTAGGGAAAAAGGATGTTGATTTCTCAAGGCGGCTTGACTAGAATACTTTATTGTACCCTGCTCTTTTGGGCAGTAACGCCCCGCGCAGAAATGAAATGAAACGTGATACCCAGACGCTCTACCTCGTTGACGGCAGCTCATACATCCATAGGGCCTACCACGCTATAAAGGGCCTGGCAAACTCCAAAGGCCTCCCTACCAATGCCATATTCGGCTTCACCAGGATGCTCCTGAAACTAATCGACGATAAATCGCCGAACTACCTAGCCGTGGTCCTCGATGTAAAGGGACCAACCTTCAGACACGAGATATTTAAGGACTACAAGGCCACCAGACCACCCATGCCCGATGACATGGCGGCACAGATTCCCTATATCAAGGAGGTGGTTGCCGGATTAGATATTACGATGCTTGAAAAGGAGGGCTATGAGGCGGACGATATCATCGCGACCATTGCCCTGTTGGGGAGCAATCAGGGTCTGAATGTGGTCATTGTGAGCGGCGATAAGGACTTCAGGCAAGCGCTGTCCGAGCGTACCGAGATGTGGGACCCTATGAACGAGAAGTCCGTTGACTATGAAGGCTTGAAGAGGGACTATGGGCTTGAACCAGCGCAGATCATTGAGGTAATGGCACTCTCAGGGGACTCAGTGGACAATATACCCGGGATCCCCGGTGTAGGGGAGAAAACCGCCCTCACGCTCATACAGCAGTTTCACTCTATAGAAAACCTCTTTCAAAACACCGATAAGATCACCAAGGCCTCTCTCAAGAACAAGCTCGAGGAATTCAAGGATCAGGCCCATCTCAGCAAGCAGCTGGTCACCTTCGATAATCACGTACCAATCGATGTAACCCTGGATGATCTGAGGATGCGGCCCCCCAAAAAAAGGCAGCTTGCAGAGATATTTCGGGAGCTCGATTTCAAAAGCCTTGTCGATCGATTCTCGGAGCATGACGAACTCAGCCAAAAGGACTATAGGTTGATTTCTACCAGAAAAGAGTTGAACTCCCTTATCGAGCGCATAAAAACGAAGGGGATAGTGTGTTTCGATACGGAGACCACCAGCACGAGCCCTCTCGATGCGGAACTGGTAGGGATCTCATTCTGCCTCGAGCAGGGTATTGCCTTTTACCTGCCCCTGGGCCATACCTACATAGGCGCCGGCGAGCAGATGGAGGTGAACGAGGCGCTCGGCCTTCTCGATGAGGTCTTCAGTGATGGAGGGATAAAAAAAATCGGTCAAAACATCAAGTACGATACCGAAGTCCTCGCCAGGTACGGCATCCATGTCGAGGGATTGTTCTTCGATACCATGGTGGCCTCCTATGTGATTAATCCGACCATGCGTCAACACAACCTGGATTACCTGGCCCAGCACTACTTGAGCTACAAGATGGTGACCTACGATGAGGTAACCGATCACGATAAGTCGAAGAGCTTCGCCGCAGTGGATATCCATAAGGCCAAGGAATATTCCTGCGAGGATGCCGAGATCACCCTGCGACTACAATCCATTCTGGAGCAGAGCCTAAAGGAGACCGATAACTATGCCCTGTTTCAGGATCTGGAGATGAAACTGATTCCGGTTCTGATCTCAATGGAGACGACGGGGGTCAAGATAGATGTGGAATTCTTCAAGGCTATGTCAAAGCGGTTTGCCGGCGAACTTTCCGCCATTGAGCGGACGGTCTATGAGCATACCGGGGAGCAGTTCAACATCAACTCGCCTCAACAGCTGGGATACATCCTCTTTGACAAATTAAACCTGCCGAGCAAGAAAAAGACGAGGAAGAAAACGGGATACTCTACGGATTTCGAGGTCCTCACCGAGCTGGCTGCCCTCCATGAGGTGCCCTCGCTGCTCCTGCGCTTCAGGACCATCAGCAAGCTAAAATCCACCTACCTGGATGCCCTGATTAACATGGTACATCCGGCTACCGGAAGGGTACACACCTCATACAACCAGACGGTGACTGCAACGGGAAGGCTGAGCAGTAGCAATCCCAATCTCCAGAACATACCCATCAGAACCGAGGAAGGCAGGCAGATACGGAGGGGATTCATCGCCGAAAGCGGACACCTGCTGCTCTCCGCGGATTATTCACAGATAGAGCTCCGGGTGTTCGCCCATTACTCTGACGATCCCGTTCTCCTGGAGGCATTCGAGAGGGGGGAGGATATCCACACGAGGACCGCCGCAGAGGTATTCAATATAGACCCGAAGATGGTCACTTCTGATATGCGCCGTATGGCCAAGACCATCAACTTCGGCATCATCTACGGCATGGGTCCGGTTCGATTGGCTAAGGAGCTCGGAATTAGCAGAAAGGTGGCCCAGGCATACCTCGATAGCTACTACGAACGATACAAGGGGGTGAAGGATTTCAAGGACAAGGCAATAGCCCAGGCACGGCACAACGGCTATGTGAACACCCTGTTCAAGAGACGGCGGTACCTTCAGCACATAAACAGCGATAATGGGCATCTCAAGAGCGAGGCGGAGAGGACAGCGGTTAACACCCCGATTCAAGGGACTGCCGCAGACCTCATAAAGATGGCCATGATACGGATTGCCGAACGGCTCCGTGCAGAGCACTTGAGCACGAAGATGCTCCTGCAGGTCCATGATGAGCTGGTGTTCGAGGTACCCCAAGGGGAGCTCGAGAGGGCCACGAACATCGTAAAAGATGAAATGGAGCACGTTTATCCCTTGAAAATCCCCCTCCGAGTGGATATAAACTGGGGCAACAACTGGGATGAAGCACGCTGAGTTTGAGACTGGATACTGGTTGCTTGATACTGGATATATGAATCTTACTTACGATATGTTGAAATCTACGAAGTTTAGGCACTTTAGCTCACTTTTAACTTTAGGCACTTAAAATGGAAGGGTACTATATTGGCCTTGACGCCGGGTCGGTGAGTGTGAACGCGATGGTGTTGAGCGAAAAGGGAGAACTGATCACAGAGTACCCCTATACAAGGCACTTCGGAGCAGTAGATGCCAGGGT
>QMLW01000153.1 GCA_003646935.1 Deltaproteobacteria bacterium | reverse complement strand
GAATGAGGAAGCTGGGCATTCCCTATGGGCGCAGAGTGGGGTCAGCCCTTGACATGGGACAAATAGCTCATAGCTCAAAGCTGAAAGCTCAAAGCAAGAAGAAGCTCCCCGGTGAAATAGGTCCCTTTTTGAACCTTTGCTTCGCAATTTCAAGCAAAAGTTCAAAGGAAAAGGAGGTTTAGCTCTCTCGGTTTGGGGCTATCGGTGGGTTCTCTCTAAATCGAGCAATTTCTCCTTTACCTCCAGGCCCCCGCCGAATCCCACCAGACTGCCGTCGCTGCCGATCACCCGATGGCATGGAATGACGATTGAGATGGGATTTCTGGCGTTTGCCGCGCCCACTGCGCGGGAAGCCTTCGGCCTTCCTATCCGCCTTGCCAGCTCCCCGTATGAGACGGTTTCACCATAGGGCACCTCTTGGAGGGCCCGAAGCACATCGAGCTGGAAGGGCGTGCCCTGGGGCGCCAGTTTCAGGGTAAATCGCTTGAGCCTGCCTTGGAAATAGAGATCCAGTTGGCGGATTGCCTCGCCGAGATACAACCGATCTTCCCTCCAATCCATTTCAGGCGTGATCCTGTTCTTCCCCTTCATGAAGCTTATATACCTGAGGCCATCATCATCGCCGGCAACCAGGAGCCGATCAACCATGCTCTCGAGGTAGCAGTACCGCATCATCCCCTTGCTCTCCTTTCCATTGCATGTGCCTTGATGAATGGGATCAGAATCTCGGGCAAAGGCCCATCACCTCGCAGAACAAATGGAGCAGGGCGATAGCCACAGCGTGCTTTTTCTGTGTCGGGCTTCCCCAAAGGGGCAAGCGACTCATCGCCCCGAGGATTCTCTCCAGATCCCTATTGAAATAGTAGGCCCGCTCGAACTCCCCATAGGAAATTCCGGTTTTTTGATCACTAAGGGGGTACCATACAGGCACCCATCCATCCACACATTCATCATAACCATCCCATACCTCATAGGGGTTTACACCATCGGGTACCATGTCCCAATCGATAGTGGGCAGGCTGAGGCGTGAATCAAAGAACTCCTTGAGCAAGGGGTTCGGCTTCCGCGCCATGGAAATCCCTCCTGCATTATGAAATGTAGGTCATCCATTATTCCATGTGGATGCTATATAAGAAAATTACCTCAAAAGACATATTATTTCAATGAATTATAAAATTTTTTGCTTGACAAAGGGAAATTTTTTTCTGAAAGTGTCATAAAGTGGTACAAAGTGGGAAAATATTGTGGAAAAGTCACTAAATGACCTCTTTGAGGGAAGATCGAGGCATAGCCTTGATGAAAAGGGAAGGCTCGCCATCCCGGCTCGTTTCAAGGAGGTTTTGGAGAAGAGGGGCGACTCTTTCCTGGTGGTCACCAATCTGAACAACTGTCTCGTGGCCTTTGCAGGGGATGACTGGCAGAGGATAAAGGATAAGGCTGTAAATCTTCCCATGTTCGATTCTGCGGCGACTCTCTATTTTCGCTACTTTGTATCCGGCGCCATAACGTGTCCTCTGAAGCAGGGCAGAATTCTGATTCCACCGGATTTGAGGGAATTGGCTGGATTAAAGAAAGACGTAGTCCTCGTGGGCCACCTTACCAGGTTTGAGATCTGGGATAGAGACAGGTGGGAGGAGGAATTCGAACGGGCAAAGAAGGAATTTCCAGGCATCAGTCAGTCTCTTTCTGGCCTTGGGATATGATCGGGGGATATGATGATCGCTGTTCATCAACCGGTTATGGTTGATGAGGTCGTGCGATTCCTGATCACCGATCCCAGGGGCACCTATGTCGATGGAACAGTCGGCACAGGCGGGCATAGCCTTAGGATCGCGAAAAGCCTGGCCCCTGCCGGGCGTTTGATTTGCCTGGACGTCGATCGAACATCCCTTGAGGTAGCAAGGGGGAGGCTTTCTCAATTTGCTGGGAGAGTCACACTGGTCAAGGAGAGCTACGTTGCTATCGATACGGTGCTTGCGGAGCTGGGAGTTGAACGGGTTAACGGCATCCTTGTGGATCTCGGTTTCTCATCCTATCAGCTTGAGTCGTCCGGCAGGGGATTTAGCTTTCAAAACGATGAGCCGTTGGATATGAGGATGGACCAGGAAAACCCGGTGAACGCCGGTGATCTCGTTAATGCCGGCTCCCTTGAAAGCCTTCAGGGGATTCTGCGGGATTACGGCGAGGATAGATGGGCCAAGCGGATTGCCAGTGCCATTGTAGAGGAGCGAAAAAAGAGCCCGATACGCTCAACTCTTCAGCTTGCCCGGATCGTGGAGCGCACCATCCCAAGGAGATACCATCCACGAAACATACACCCTGCCACCAGGATCTTCCAGGCCCTCAGGATAGCCGTGAATAGGGAGCTGCAGAACCTGGCCGATTTCCTCAAGATGGTGCCCTCGGTCCTGGTGCAGGGTGGAAGTCTGGTGGTGATATCGTATCATTCACTGGAGGACAGGCTGGTGAAACAGGCCTTGCAGCGATGGGAGGGAAAAGGCGCATACCCTCGAAGATTACCTGTTCTGCATACATACAAGCCCCTAATGAAGGCGGTACGTAAGAGGGCGCTTCGACCCAGCCAGGCTGAACTCGATCGCAATCCCCGGTCCAGGAGCGCCGTCATGAGGGTGGCCGAGAGGGTGTGAGATGAAGGGCAGGAAGAAAAAGGAACCAATACGGTTTATCCATTTTCTAGTAGCCCTGTTCCTGCTTTTGTTAGTGGCGGGAATTTTCCACGTGGGGGTGAATTTCAAGAGGACCCAAACGGGCTATGAATTGAGTCAATTGAAAAAAGAGATAGCGAGTGCTGAGGAATACAATCGAAAGCTGAAGCTGGAGCTGGCCTCTATAAAATCGCCCAAGCACTTAGAGGATAAGGCCGTGAAGGAGCTTGGATTGAGGTACCCCTCGCCTAAGCAGGTGGTGTATTTGCCATGAGAGCCAAGAAGGTCAAATGGATGAGGCTCAGAATCTACATAACGGGGATCTGTTTTTTCCTCGCGTTCATCGTTGTATTTCTCAGGGCCTATCAGCTTCAGATCCTCGAGGCAAGCCACCTTTCAAGCCTGGCCGCCAGAGGCTATACCGGGGAGCTCACTTTCACCACTCAGAGGGGGACCATCTATGATAGGCACGGAGAGGAACTCGCGCTCAGCGTTAAGGTAAGCTCCATATACGGGTATCCGAAAAAGATCGTGAACAGCGGGAAGGCTGCAGCCATGCTGAGCCGGGCCCTGTCAGTGGATAGAGCCGCGCTGCTCGAACGGTTGCGGAGCAGCCGCTCATTCGTGTGGATCAAGAGAAAGGTCACCCCTGAGGAGATCAGAAGAGTGGAGGCGCTTGGCATACCCGGGATAGAGTTTACCGAGGAAAGCAGGCGGTACTATCCCTGTGTGGAAACGGTTGCCCATGTGGTGGGATTCGCAAGCCAGGACAATAAAGGCCTGGAGGGCATTGAGCTGCAGTACAACGGCTACCTTGAAGGAAGGGAAGCAACCCTCAGCAGGATTCACGACGCCCTTGGAAGACCCCTTCTCTTCGATGGGCCGACGATGGAAAGGCAGGGCCCGTTTAACCTCGTGCTCACCCTGGATAAGGATATCAGCTATAAGGCTCAGAAAAGCCTTCGCCAAGCAGTGGAGCGCTCAGGGGCAGTCAGCGGCATCTGTATCGTGATGAGGCCCCAGACCGGTGAGATATTGGCCATGGCCGTGGTGCCGGAGTTCAATCCAAACGTATTTTGGCTTCACAAACCCTATGAGTGGAGGAATAGGGCGGTTACCGATTGCTTTGAACCGGGCTCAACGTTGAAGGCATTTCTACTGGCGGCTGCCCTCCAAGAGGGCGTGGTCACCCCCGAAACGGTTCTCGATTGCGAGAGAGGCGAGATCACCGTTGCGGATTACGTGATCCATGACGGCAAGGCCTATGGACGCTTACCGGTGAGCGACATCATAAAGTACTCCAGCAACATTGGGGCGATCAAGATAGGGCGCAGGCTGGGGGCTGAACGATTCAACGAATACTTGCAGAGGCTTGGGTTTGGTGAGCGAAGCGGGATTGATTTTCCAGGTGAACGGCGCGGCCCCCTCAAATCCATGAAGCACGCCAGCGTTCTCGATCAGAATACCCTATTTTTCGGACAGGGGCTCTCCGTTTCTCCGCTCCAGCTGACCATGGCCTTTGGCGCCATAGCGAATGGGGGGCGTCTTATGAGGCCATATTTGGTGAAATCTATCCTTGATCAGGAAGGCAAGACAGTACGGGAGTTTTATCCGCACACGCGGAGGAGGGTTATCTCCCAGGAGACGGCAAGGAAGGTAGAGGCGATACTCCGGGGTGTGGTGGAGAAGGACGGTACCGCGCCTAGGGCTGCAATACAGGGCTATACGGTAGCCGGCAAAACAGGCACTGCTCAAAAGGTTGATCCCATTGAGAAGACTTACTCGAATAAGAAGTACGTGGCCTATTTTGGTGGATTTGCCCCTTCGGAATCACCGGAGATTGCGATCTTGGTAGCACTCGATGAGCCGAAGGATACGCCGTACGGAGGCGTGGTGGCGGCCCCCGTGTTCAGAGATGTTGGCGGCTGGACCCTCAACCATCTCAATGTGGCGCCATCAGTCAGCACGGTACTTGCGAGGCGTGGGCTCATAGTGCCGGCCGCCTATGAGCGCGGATCGGGCATGGAGGAAAAAGGGCCAGCCCGTGGTTTCGATGTGCCGGGCTTGGTGCCCGACGTGAAGGGGCTCGGCGTACGGGAGGTATTAAAGAAGGCAAGGGTATTGGGATTGCGCGTCATTGTGAAGGGAAGCGGGCTAGCAGTGAAACAGAGCCCCACGGCGGGCTTACCGGTACGCAGCGATACGCTGCTGGTGGTCACCTTTCAGCCGCCGTGTTGAGCTGTTGAGGATTTCAGGGTCCACTTGCCCTGTGGAAAGGGGTTATGAGGCTTGATTTTCTGGTACAGGACCTTTCGATCCTGGAGCAGCGGGGAGGGAAGGATATCGAGGTGACGGGGCTGACCAATGATTCGCGAGCCGTGCAGGAGGGGTACCTCTTTGTGGCGGTGAAGGGGCGCAATGACGACGGTCATCGGTACCTCGTCCATGCTGTGGAGGGTGGAGCCCAAGTAGTGGTCGTGGAGCAGGCAATGAAGGAGTTTGGAGATGTCGCGGTTATCAGGGTACCTGACACCAGGGTTGCCCTCACAGGGCTCGCTGCCAGGTTTTACGGCTACCCCGCCCATGGCATGCGCTTGATCGGCATCACCGGGACCAACGGCAAGACCACAACCAGCTATCTGCTGGAGTCGATATGGAGGGAGGCGGGCATTCGGGTGGGCCTTGTCGGCACCATCAACTATCGATATAACGGAACCTCATGCGAGGCGCCGCTCACCACGCCCGACACCCCGGAGTTGATGCGGGTCATCCGGGAGATGAGGGATGCCGGCATAACCGATATTATCCTGGAGGTATCATCCCATTCGCTGGATCAGGGAAGGACCATGGGCTTTCATTGGTCGAGGGCATTGTTTACCAACCTTTCCAGGGATCACCTCGACTACCATGCGACCATGGAGGAGTATTTTCAGGCGAAAGCGCGGCTCTTCACCTCCTTGGGGAGCAATCAAGGGGAGGCGAAGGCACAGGCGGTGATAAACAGGGACGATCCCAAGGGGAGGGAATTGGAGAGGATGACCACGGTGCCAGTGG
>QMLW01000152.1 GCA_003646935.1 Deltaproteobacteria bacterium | reverse complement strand
GAGCATATACTTCACCCTGTTCTTGGGGACTGTGGTGATCTTCACATAGCCCTTCTTTGCCAGCCGTTTCATGAAGGAGTTCACCAGCCCGAGGGATATGTTGAGCTTGCGCGCAAGATCCCTCTGGCTCGGGCTATAGTTGTTTTCAATTTCTTCGAGGATTTGAAGGGATCTGATGTCTTGGGGGTCCATGAGTTAGCTGATAGCTGATAGCTCTCAGCTCATAGCAAGGATGAGGTGAAATGGAGAAACGGAGAATCGGCGAAGCGGGGAGACAAAAAGCAAGAAAGAGTTTAAAGCGAGATAGCTCATAGCTTTTTGAGCTCACTGCGCTCTGCGCAGTTGCAGCTCCGCCCTCTCAGTTACATCCTAGAATGAAACATAACGTATTGAAATAACAATATAATATATTGGATTCCTTGAAAACAAGAGCGTTCAGAATATGAACATATTATAGGGACATTTGTCAAGAAAAAAATCGGTGAGGGTGACGATAGGTTATGGTAAACAAAAGGGGATTCTTGGGAAAAACCCAGATTCGTGTGTTTCTAAAGTGGCTATTATGCTTTATTCTCTTCCTCTCGCTTTTTCAGGTTTTCCAAATATTCAAGGAAGAATACAAGAAATATTCCGGCAAAAAGCGAGACAATCCCGGCCAGCATGACGTTGAGCCTCCTCTTAGGTTTTATCCTCTTCTCCGGCGGGATGGCAGGATCGATAACCTGAAAAGCTATATCCTCCTTGGCCTCCTCTATCTTGGCCATCTCATACTGCTGGGTGAGCAGTTCAAAGACTTTCTGCTGGGTCACAGCATCCCGCTTGAGCCTGATATACTGAAGGCCCAGCTCAGGCGCCTCGGAAAGGGAGGGGAAAGCGTCTGCCTCCGGGTTTGAGCCCTTCTTCTCCAGCATGGCAAGCTGCTTTTTAAGCTCCCGCAGCTGATCTTTGATCCTGAGCACATCCGGATTGTTGGAGGTGGCAAACTGCTTCAGGACGCCCAGCTCGACCTCTTTGGCGGTTATCTGTGCCTTGAGCTCGGCCAATGCCTTGATCGATGCCTCTGTCTGGGCATCCATGGCCACGATCTTCTTATTGGTCTGAAAGCACTTCAAGGCCTCTTCGGCCTCTTGCATCTCATCTTTCACTTTTTCAAGCTGCCCTTCTATGAACATCCTGTTTCTTTTCGCCATGGACAGGGCATTCTCGCTGAGAAATCTCTGAAGCGCACCTGTATACTGATTGGCTATGTCGGCGACAAGCTGGGGATCTTTGTGTTCAACCGCGATGCTGATTAGGCCCTTCTTGTCATCGGTGATCTCTGTCATGTCCGACAACGCCCTGACCGTATCCTGGAGCGTAGGGGGTTCTTCCGGGTCAGGTTCTTCAAAGAGCACATTGATCAGGTCAAGGGTGTGGATGACATCCTCAGCCACGGTCCTGCTCTTGAGTACAGCGATCATCTTATCCCCGGATGCACCGCCGGGCACCATGCCGCCTACAAAAGGTAGATTTTCAAGGCTCCGCAAGGCTGCGGATACCTGGCTTCCGGAGGATTCAATCGGCATAAGGGTGGCCTTGGCCTGGTAAATCGGGGTCATGAGGAGACTCACCACGGCAGCTACAACAACGGCCGTGAAAAAGATCACCCCTATGATCTTCCAGCGCTTCCTGATGACCCGCCAGTAGTCAAGAAGATTTATCTCGTCTTCCATATAGGGCTCGGGGCTCGGAGGTCGGGGGTCAGTTGCCTGCTTTGATATTTCCCTTTGCTCTTTATCCATCCCTTGTTCCTTGTATTATTGAGGATTAGGGTTCAGGGATCAGTTGTCGGTTTTCTCTTGCAGAGATCGGCGGAGGCCATTAATAATCCGTCCTATTTCTGCTGTTTTTATAGCATTCAATTACTAAATCCATGCTCTTTTGCCAAACCTCCAGATCCCTATAGCTTTTTACAACTATTCTTTCGCTCACTTCTGACCCTTGATACTTTACCCCGATTCCTTTCTCCCTTCCTTCTTTTTCCTGACCCCTGCCAACCGACCCCCGACCTCTGATCCCTGCTCCCTATTCTTTCTTTGAGATATGAGCTATGAGCTTCTTCTGTCCCTGACCCCTGTCATCTGACCCCTGCTCTTAAAATGCAGCTATTACCACCCCCGTGGTCACCGCAATCTGGTAGAGGATGGTGGTCCAGTCCATGAGCTCTCGCTTCCACACAAAACGCGTCACTCTGGACGGCACCAGGATGGTATCCCCCGGCTCAACCCGGGCAGACATGAAGCCGCCGGTAGTCCATCTGTTCTCCTCAGGGTCCCACGCTATGCCGAATGCACCCTTCTGGCTCTTGCTGATCACCGTACCATCCGCCTTGACCAGGTATATCTCGTCCTCCTCCGCATCGGGCGTGGGGCCGCCTACCTTGTTCAGGTAAAAGTCAACCGTCCTACCCTTGGTGTATACAATGGAGGTCGAGTTATATACACTGCCCAGCACGTTCACCACGCCGGGCTTCGGAGGTATGGTGAGGGTATCGCCGTCCTCCAACTCCAGGTCGTATTTGGATCCCCTGAACTCATCCAAGGATTTGAGCACGATCACTACCCTGCCTGTAGCACGGGACGACGTGGTCTTTCTTAAAAGCTCCCTTTTCACCGTCAGGGATTGCTCCAGGCTCTTGGCCTCCGCCTCGGAGATAGTTGCCTCCGAAACACGTGCCTGCGACCGCAGGATATCCTCCTCCAATCGTTCGATGTATCTCTTGAGCCTTTCCTCCTGTTTCCTCCGTGCGGACTCCCTGGTAAAAAACGCCCCCTTGAGATAGGCGCGTTCCGTATAGCCCCCTGCCCTCTCAAGGACCGAGCTCAATGTCTCTCCTTTTGAAAATGAATAAACGCCCGGAAACACGACCTCTCCCGTTAGGCTCACCGTTTTATCCGTATACCACTCCGGGATCTGCCTGACAAAGACATAGTCATCCTCTTCCAACTGGATGTTGTGTTGGGGGTTCTCATTGAGCGCCTCACCCAGGTTTATTGTCATTATTCTCGATGCAACACCCTCCTCTGTTTTTATCAGCCTGGTTATCTCGGCCTCCGGAAGGTAGGCGCTCCGCTTCAGGTTGCCTGCATCGAAAACGAGGTCTTTCACCCTCATATTCTCGAGCAGCCGGTACTTGCCCGGCCTCTGCACCTCGCCGCTGATGGTAACCTGTGGTTCCTCCCTGAGGGTATCCCTTGAGTAGACGGTCACCCTGTCGAATTCCTTTAGCACAATATTCTGGGATTTATCTCCCTTCAACAGCTTTTCCAGATGAAAGGGGATGGTCTCAGGATGATAATCCGGGGGCACCAGCCGAGTAATATCAGCATACTCGAGATATGGCTCAGGCAGCAGCTCATCATAAGAAGGCACGAGATCAAGGAGCTTCATTCCCTCTTTAAACTCATAGCCCCCAGGACGCTTCACGTGGCCTTCCAGGTAGACGATGTCCCGAGTTTCGGGGAATATCGGAAGCACCTTTACCAGATCCCTATCTTTTAAGGCTGTCCTCAGCTCGGGGTACTCCCACTGTTTGCCATACCCGGTGAGATCGAAATCCTCCACTATTCTCTTCTCGTGGGCAACGATCCTCTCAATTTGAACCCTCTGGAGATAGCCCGCAGATGTCACGCCGCCAGCTAGGTCAAAAAGTTCACCGAGGGTTAGGGTATTTTTTATCTCATAGATAGCGGGCCTCATCACGTTTCCCGCTATGCCCGCTACAGGGCCTATTATGGGCACGAAGACCGTATCTCCGGACTGAAGCCGTGCGTCCTGGCTCTTGTCGCCTCTCAGGAGAAAGTCATACAGATCGATGGCTTGGAGGGTTTTTCCGTTTCGTATAAGCTGGATGTTTCTCAGCGTGCCCCGCTTAGAAGGCCCGCCGGCGGCAAAAAGGGCATTATACACGGTGGACAGGGAACTCAGGGTGTAGCTGCCGGGAGTTGCCACCTCCCCTACCACATACACCCGTATGGTACGCAACTTTCCCATGACTACGTTCATATGAAAGCCTTTGTAGTGTTTAGAGAATTCTCTCAATAGGTAGTCTTTTAGCTCCGAGAATGTTAATCCCCAAACCTTTATGGTGCCTATCTTGGGGATGGTGACCTCACCGTTTCTGTCTACCTCAACCTGATACGAGCGCTCCAGCCTGCCCCAGGTGCTGATGCTGAATCGATCGCCGGGGCCGATGACATAGTCCGGCCCAACGGGGACATCCGTAACCGGCGCAAAGGTAGAAACAGTGGTGCGGAAAAGCTTGTATCCGAACTGGGTGAGCTCTTTTGATATCGTGGTGGGAATCCTGCCCGATAAGCTTATCTCGATCTCAGACTTCTCCTCCGGAGGTTTTTCTCTCTTAGGAATACGGGGCTTTTCTTCCGGCTTTTCAGGAATAGCGGGCTCCTCCTCTTTCCTTTCAGTGAAGGGCACTTCTTCTTCAGTTATTTGAGAAGGAGCTATTCTTTCTTTTACTATTTCCGGAGGAACTCCCTGCTCCAGCATCTCCCTGGCTTTCTGAATCTGCTCCGGGGTGAGATCCTCCATCAATGAAGGAGGAAAACCCTGCTGGGCCCGGAGATCATAAACACCCCATAACAAGATGAGTCCCAAACAAAAAAGAAAGAATACCGTCAGACTATATAGCTTGCTTCCTTTTGATCGCTCGCCAATCACAGGACGTCTTCCCCACTTTCTAAGAGATACACGATTTTCGCTTTCTTCAAAATTATTCATATATTACCATTATTTTCTATGCGTATTCAAGTGTTCTGTTTATATTCTCAGTTGATAAGTTGTTGAGTTGGTGAGTTGATAAGCTGATAAGCTGTTGAGTTTGCCTAGATAGTTTATAAAAGCATCTATTACAGTCTTTTCTGTCTCAGTGACTTAATAAGGGAGTTTATCATCTTCGTAATCTCCTCAGCCAACTTCTCAAGCTCAATCACTTTTTCATTATCGATCCAGCCCACTTTTTGAAGAATAACCAGCAAAGTAATAACTTCGAAAAGAGAACCCCTCGCTATGTACAGAAACTGTATAAATTCTTTTGTAGTTTGACGGCCCTTTCCCTCCGCAATATTCATTGCAATGCTGGTACTTGCTGATTCAAGTTGTTCAATGAGACGATAATGCTTACGAGGTGCTTTGAGATCGTCTATTGTCAAAATAACTCTTTCAGAAAAAAACACAGACTTTTGCCAAACCTTAAGCTCCTGAAAGCTAAAGAGGCTCTCGCTATCTTCTTACATCATCTCACCTCATAATTGAATGATTATCTTTTCGCTTATTACCATCTAAACAGCTTAAGAACTCAACAACTTACCAGCCTAAAGCCTCTTATCACCTTACCAGCTTAAGAACTCAACAGCTTACCCGCTAGCCTTCCCTTTCTCCCTGCTGAATCCTAAAAAGTAAATGCCAATTCCGCTGCTATCAAACGGTTCTCCTCCTCCGCTCCCTTCACATTCCCTGCATTGCTGATCTGCTCATGCCCGTATCTGAGCATGAGGTTGAGCCATTTTTTGATCTTCAATCCCGCTTCAATGAAGTATTGCTGTTTTTCCTGGATGTACGCCCTGTGTAATCCGCTTCTTTCCCTATCGAAGCTTATACTATAAAAAAATCTGTCCCTGATTTTGTGCGAGAGTTCAAGGAAGAGGTCATCGCAGTCGGTGCCTGCG
>QMLW01000151.1 GCA_003646935.1 Deltaproteobacteria bacterium | reverse complement strand
GGTTCTGTGATGCATTCAACATTCCGCTTCTGACCATTGTCGATGTGCCCGGGTACTTACCGGGAAGTAACCAGGAATGGGGGGGCATCATCAGGCACGGCGCCAAACTGCTCTGGTGTTACAGCGAAGCCACGGTACCCAAGATGACCATGATAACGCGAAAGGATTATGGCGGAGCCTTTCTCGCCATGTGTGGCAAGCCCCTTGGCAGTGACTATGTGTTTGCATGGCCCACCGCAGAGATAGCAGTCATGGGGGCTGAGCAGGCAGCGGAAATCGTGCACAGAAAGGAGATAAAGGAGGCCGCTGATCCCGCTGCGAAACGCGAGGAAAAGATCACCGAATACAGGGATCACTTCTCCAATCCATATATCGCCGCTTCACGGGGATTTGTCGATGCGGTTATACCGCCGCGGGACTCCAGGCCTCGCCTCATCGACGCGCTTGAGATGCTCGCCACGAAAAGGGAAACAAGGCCCGCCAAGAAACACGGGAACATCCCCATGTAGCCTTTATATAAAGGGAGGACCATGCCGACTACAAGAAATGGTGGACCATCACGCGCCGGCAAGAGCAGTTCGAGGGCAAAAGGAATCAAAGTATCAGTGGGCCAGGGGGCTCCATCGCCCTCCCGGATCAACCTCTGGGGAATCGCGGGAAGGCAGCAAATAATGGAGATGAGAAGGCTCTGGCAGTTAAAGATCCCCCGAAGATAGACGTACAATTGACGTAACACGAATAGAAACGAAGGAGAAGCTACGATGACGAGGCAGATCTCCGTTGATGAAATCACTTCTGTTGTCAAGCAGTTGTGCATCGATGCAAACTACAATCTCGTTGAGGATGTCCTTTCCGCCCTTGACAAGGCCATAGAGGAAGAGGAGTCGCCAACGGCAAGGGAGGTCCTCAAGGAATTGATTGAGAACGCCACTATCGCCCAGCAGGAGAAGGTCCCTATATGTCAGGATTGTGGGCTCGCGGTGATATTTGCGGAGATCGGCCAGGATGTCCACTTCACCGGGGGGGATCTCAAGGAGGCCATCAACGAGGGAATTCGTCAGGGCTATAACGACGGGTACCTCAGGAAATCGGCCTGTCACCCAATCACGAGGAAAAACACCGGGGACAATACCCCCGCCATCATACACCTTGATATCGTTCCTGGAGATAGGGTGAAGATCACTGTTGCCCCTAAGGGTGGGGGCAGCGAGAATATGAGCAGGGTAACCATGCTCACACCGGCTGTCGGCATGGAGGGCATAGCGGAGTTCGTGGTTAACAGGGTAAGGGAGGCCGGTTCAAATCCGTGCCCACCAACCATCATCGGGATTGGCGTGGGAGGCACCTTCGAGCGATCGGCGATTCTCGCAAAAAAGGCGCTCTTACGGTCCCTGGGACAACGAAATCCCGACCCGGAGCTGGCGAAGATCGAAGAGGACATTCTGGCCCGGATCAAGAAACTTGGGATAGGTCCCATGGGCTATGGAGGCACTACTACCTCTCTCGATGTCTTTCTGGAGATGGAGCCTTGCCATATCGCGAGCCTGCCGGTAGCGATCAACATCCAGTGCCACGCCGCCAGACATAAAGAGGCGGTTATTTGAAACTAGGAACTGGAAACTTGAAACCGGATAAAAACAAACACGCAGCAACAGGAAATATCAAGTTTCATAACAGTTCAGCTCTTTTCAATTACCTGGCATATGGGCATGGGCCTTGCCATGGGTGCTTACGATGGCAATCGGAAATGGCTAAGAATAGTTTGAAAAGAGCTAAACTGTTACCAAGTTTCGAGTTTCAAGTATCAAAATAGACTGGAGGAGAGGATGTCCCAACCGATACGATTGATCACCCCCCTAGCCGATGAAGATGTGGAGAAACTCCATATCGGCGATAAGGTATTGCTGAGCGGTGTTCTGTTCACTGGAAGGGATGCCGCACATAAGAGGCTCTCGGAACTAATCAACGAGGGCAAAGAACTCCCCATTGATCTCAAGGGGCAGGTCATCTACTACGTAGGGCCCACCCCGGCGAAACCTGGAAAACCCATCGGATCAGCCGGACCAACCACCAGCTACCGCATGGATCCCTACTCCCCTAAAATGATTGAGCTTGGATTGAAGGGGATGATCGGCAAGGGAAATCGCTCCAAGGAGGTCATCGACGCCATGAAGAAGCATAAGGCCGTCTATTTCGGGGCCACCGGTGGCGCAGGCGCGCTGTTGGCTAAAAGCATTACCAAGGCTGACATCGTCGCCTATCCCGATCTAGGTCCCGAGGCGATCCGGAGGTTGGAGGTGGAGGATTTTCCCGTAACGGTCATCAATGATACCAAGGGAAACGACCTCTATCAGGAAGGTATCAAAACCTATGCAAAGAAATAGAGAGGTGCTATTAGCATATGGCTGAGACCAAGAAATTATTGATGGTGCACGTCACTGGACGAGACCGGCCCGGGATCACAGCCAAGCTTACCCGGGTCTTGGTGGAGAACAACGTGGAAATAGTAGACATAGAGCAGGCATCCCTTCAGGATCTGTTGGGGCTGTATTTCCTTTTGGATCTAAGCAGGGCCATCAATTCCCAAGATAGTGTCATCAAAGACCTTCTTTTTGAAGCAAGCCAGCTTAACCTGACGCTTAACTTTCGTCTCTTCTCTCCAGGCGAGGTGCTGGCCCTAAGCCAGCGCAACCTTTACGTCCTCACCCATTTTGGAGGTACCCGGGCTCTGGCCGAGCTATCCAAGATCCTCGGCGATGAGAACGTTAACATTGAGATGATCTCGAGCCTGAGCTACCAAGGTGCCCGATCCATGGAGATGATCATTAACGTCACTGGAGTCTCCAGTCTAACTCGCCTCAAGCAACAGATCATGGTCAAGAGCCGTGAACTGAGTATCGACCTGGCCCTTCAGAAGATGGAGGCGTATCGAAAGAATAAGCGCATTATCTTTTTTGATATGGATAGCACTTTGGTGGACATGGAAGTCATTGACGAGATGGCCCGCCTAGAAGGTGTCTATAGAGAGGTGGCTCGGGTCAACGAGAAGTACATGCGGGGAGATTTCGACTACGAGGAATCACTCATCCAGCGCGTTGCCCTCCTCAAGGGCTTGACTGTTGCCCAATTGACCGAGATCAGAGATAACATGCACCTCTCTCAAGGGGTAGAGGATTTGGTGGCCACGCTTAAATGGCTGGGATACAAGCTGGGAGTGATCACTAGCGCGTTCGACTTCTTCTCGGACTATCTCAAGGAAAAACTCGGCTTTGACTTTGCCTTTGCCAACAGCTTAGAGATCAAGAACGGCGTACTGACCGGCCGGCTCATAGGGCAAATCATAGATGCCACCCAAAAGGCCCGCATAATAAACAAGCTCTGCTATGAACAGGGAATTCTTCTAGATCAGACTGTGGTCGTAGGCGACGGAACCAACGATGCCCTCATGCTCGGTCAGGCTGGGTTAGGCATAGCCTATAATGCAGTCAAGGGACTTGACCGAGCCGCCAATGTCTCTCTAGGCAGATCCCGCCTCATGAATATCCTCTATCTTTTGGGGATTTCTGAGGAGGACATAGCCGAGGCACTCGCCAGCCGGCCCTCCTAAGTAGTGTCTATAACAAAGAGACTGGCACTCTCTATAGCCCTTCAGTCTCGAGCAGCGTTCTTGAAAGCTATAATAGCCGAGCATCAGATCTTATTTCTACCCTTTGGGTTTCATTTACCTTTTTCTTAAAGGCTCTCTCCGATCAGCTGCTGTACCAACTCGTTCGGGCCAAGAAATATCTGCACTATCTTTGCATCCCTCATATACTTTTCCACCGGATATTCCTTAGAATATCCATACGACCCCATCACTTGAACGCAGTTTGTAGTAACCTCCATGGCCATATTCGTGGCAAATACCTTCGCCATATTGGAATACCGTGCCCTGTTTGTATCCTTCACCCTCAAAGACCATGATGCCCTATAGATAAGAAGCCGTGCCGCATCGATTTTCGTGGCCATATCCGCAAACATCACTGAGATCAGGCTGTGTTTGATGAGGGGCTTTCCGCCAACAACCCTCTCTTTGCAATAATGAAGTGCATATTCAAATGCACCTCTGGCCATCCCCACAGATATCATCCCCGCGCCAAGCCTATTGTAGGCGATGGTCCTCTGGAGTATCTTGTGACCATCGCCTATCTTTCCAAGGAGATTGCCCTTCGGGACACGCACGTCTTCAAAAATAACCTCACGGTTCTGGTCCTCCGGCATACCCATCTTTCTTTCAATCTTGCCGAATGAAAGACCAGGTGTCTCCTTTTCCACCACAATTATCGCTGATCCCTCGTCTTCCAACTTCGGGTCAACGGTGGCGATTACCACATAGTGTGAGGCAATGCCTGCATTACTTGGCCATGCTTTCACGCCATTGATAACGTAATCATCTCCGTCATCTTTGATGAGTGTCCTCACGGTCCTTAATCTCATTCTATCATCTTCAATATCAGCTCCTGAAGCGGGTTCTGTCATACAGATACATCCCAGATTGACCTCATCTCTTGACGCTAAAGGCCTTAGAAACCTCTCTCTCTGTTGCTCATTGGCGGCAATTATTATTGGTGTCTGTGCAAACCACGTATCGCCGATCACTGTGGCTACACCACCATTTACAGCAGCGAGCTCCTCCAGCACTGCCATAGTTGTCATGCCGTCTGCACCTGTGCCCCCGTATTTGGGGTCTATCGTTAATCCCATAAAGCCCAGCTCTGCCGCCTTCTTCAGTACCTGGCTCATATATCTGTGGGCTTCCCAATCGTCATCGAACTTATCATTGAAAGGCTTCACCTCTTTTTCTGCAAACTTCGCTGCCATCTCTTGAAATTGGCGCCTTTGCTCTGAAAGCTGAAAATTATACATGCTGTTCCCCTTTCTCTCTTACGGCCCTTTGATCGCTTACCATCCTCCTGCCTTTCGATCTATGTCTTCTTTGACTTCCCTTTCCCTTCAAATTTTTCAAATTCCCTGAAAGCAATGGCCCACGCAGAGGTTTCACAGATGGCGCTGGAGATGAGGATAGTATGAAGAATCTCCTGCTCCGTTGCACCAAGGCAAAGGGCTCTCTCCATGTGAACATTCATGCAGTACACCGCTCGATTAGCAACTGCCGAGGAAATCGCAATTAGCTCTGATGTCTTTTGATCCAGGGGCTCTTCATTTTTATACAGGGCTTCGCTTTTTATCAGCGTAGGGATACAGACGTCAGGCCTTCTTCTCAGCATCTGTACGACAAATGGTACGCTGCTGCCTGCCTTCTCAATCATCTCTGAGATGGTCCTGGAGGTCTCTTCCCTTTCCTTCTGCGCAGCCTCATATATATCCTGCATGATCTTGTAAAGCTGATCTGTTTTCATTCTCTTCTCTCCTTTAGATACATATCCCGCTAATTCTACACCTTATTGAAATTAAGGTGTTTTTAGCCAAGCCTTACGTTCCGTTAAGGCCACGGCACAACATGCCATCGCAGCGGCACCTGTCGTAAGGATTGACTCATCGAAGTCAAAACAGGAGCTGTGTAAGGCTTTATTGATCCCCGGTTTATCATCTCCACACCCAAGGAGAAAAAAGAAACCAGGAACCTTTTCGGAATAGAAGGCGAAGTCCTCGCCGCCAAGGGAAGGAGTTTGATACTCTATGAGCCTTTCCTTTCCCAGAGAATCCGATAATGCGGCCTTCAGTACCATGAACAGGCCAGGATGATTGATC
>QMLW01000150.1 GCA_003646935.1 Deltaproteobacteria bacterium | reverse complement strand
GATCCAA
Organism: Deltaproteobacteria bacterium; assembly: GCA_003646935.1. GTDB lineage: Bacteria > Desulfobacterota > DSM-4660 > Desulfatiglandales > B25-G16 > B25-G16. The sequence continues at coordinate 5,790 of QMLW01000150.1, read as the reverse complement.
AAGGTACTTATCGGTTTTGAGGATGAGCTGGGGACGGCAACCATCTATACTGGTGACGCGAGAGACCTGAAAATAGAGAGTGGAACCATTGATGGGATCATCTTTTCCCCTCCGTATAGTTTTGCCATCGATTATCTCAAGAATGATGAATACCATCTGAACTACCTGGGCGTGGATATCGATGAGTTGAGGCAGTCTATGATCGGCCTGAGAGGGAGGAGCTTACAGCAAAAATACGACATCTATGTAAGGGATATGGACCTTGTTCTTTCAGAGTGTTCGAGAGTTCTCAAACCGGGAAGAGTATGCAGCATTGTCGTTGGGACCAATAACAACCAATTGAGCAAGATATTCAATGTTCATCCAAAAGAGGTCACAGGCATCGACGAAGTCCTTGTTCAGGCAGGCAAAAAGCACGGTATGAGTTTAGTGCGCAAGATTGAACGCCAGATAACCGGCATGGCCAACGCCATGCGCACGGAATTCATTGTGATGCTTCAAAAGGATTAGGGGAAAGTGTATTCAGATAAGGTGCCGGCCGTTTGTCCCCTTTGGAATTCTGTCCACCTCTGTACTGGTATAATCATGTTCAACCGCAATCACGGCAAGAAATCCCTCGTCACATTGGAGAGCCTTCCATAGCGGGAAATATGGCTCGAGCTCTCTGAAGTTTCCGACTCGATCTGTGAGGTATTGGTAAAACTCCCTGGTTGGCAGGATTAATATGCCTCCTATGAGACGTCCCTTTAAAATCCCCAGAGCCATTTTATTGACTGCTCTGTGGCTTGATGAAATATTCCCCGTCTCCCATTCTACGGCAAAGAGTTTCTCTCCGATCTTATAGGTGGCATCCAAAGGACCAGGTCTTTTGACAGTAGCGATATTCTCTCTGGTTTCAAGTTCCCAGCCGTACGTTTGAAGCTTAGACATGAAGGCTTCCTTAATGGGCTTAACCCCGCTTCCTTCACCCCGCTTCTTGCCGGACTGTTTGCGGACAGTAAAGCTGCCGGATTTAGGAGGCCATTCAACTGCTTGAATTGAGTCCTTGATGTGGTCAAAGATGGTTTGCCAAGTGGTACTCGAAGAAAAGTGTCCTTTATCGATAAGTACCTCGATTTTGACAAATTTCATAACTTCTCGCCCTTACTGTATTAACTTCAGAGAACCGGTCCGCATTCTTGTGGAATATGATGTCCTGCTTTGAGATAGTGGCGAGAGTATACCGAAAGATATGATTGATCAAGAAAAATACAGCAAACGACTTATTCGCATATTTTCCAGACAGCAATCCCCTATTTTTCGGCTCATTTTCTTGAATGATGATTGGACGTTATGCTGACAGGATGCCCGGAATGAGATATGCCGGGCATGAGGCCGGGCGTGGATGTGGCATGAGGCAAGCAGGGCAGGGCATACTGCCGAGGCAGTTGATTGAGGTGCCTCTTCAACACACTTTCCCTGTTCTTTCTTCTCCATGCCTATATGGAAAAATTTTTGTTCAGTCTATCCTTTCCTGGTTCGAACAAACACGTTACTTTGTACAAGACCATACAATTTTATGCTCAACAAGTTGATTTTTCTGAAAATCTCTGTCAGAATCGAACTACAATAAACAGGGGTAAGTGCCATGCAGGTGAAAGAGAAACTAATAAAGGAAATTCAAGATCTCCCCCCAGAAGATCTCATGAATGTCTATGAAATGGTCCTTGATCTGAAAAGGCAAAAAACCGTGCCTCCGATAGGAAAGAAGAGAGCCTATCTCGAAGTCCAGGAAGTCTTGAAAAAGTGTACAGGGTCATTGTCGAAGGATATAGGCATGATCCGTGAGGATAGGCTATGATTCTGTTTTTCGATACCTCCGCACTCGTCAAATTTTTTCACCGCGGAGCGGGTAAAGAGTAAGTGATTTTGTGGGTCACATTTGGGACACATTTTTTCGATTATGGATGATTTTATTGAAGATATTTTGCTTATTGAAGAATTACGGAATTGTGATTAGTTGCTGAAATTAAAGGAAAATGCCGAGATGTCAATAAGTTATCTATTTCGACCTTCTTTGACTCATAACCCGAAGGTCTCAGGTTCAAATCCTGACCCCGCTACCACGAGAACACGGGGTTATGTCACTGACATAGCCCCCTTTTTTCAGTTAAAGGAGGGGAAATCGTGACCACCTTTCGACAGGCAGCCGTTGAAAGCGCCAGGGAAGCGGGGGCGTTTCTTAAGGAGAGGCTTCACGCTGATCATAGGATTGATTTTAAGGGCGAGATCAACCTGGTGACCGAAGCTGACAGGACCTCCGAGGAGATCATCACCTCACGGATTCAGAAGCTGTTTCCAGACCATGATGTGATGGCGGAGGAGTCAACCAACATCACGAGGGGTGCTGAGTATAGATGGATCATAGACCCCCTCGATGGAACCACCAATTACGCCCATGGCTACCCCCTGTTTTGCGTGTCCATAGCCCTCCAAAGGATGGGCGAGGTCATACTCGGGGTGATCTATGATCCCATGTTCGATGAGCTCTTCGTGGCTGAGAGAGGTGAGGGTGCCTTTTTGCAGGGGAGGGAAATCCATGTCTCTACCACAGAGCGGCTTATCGAGGGCCTTGTGGCCACGGGCTTTCCCTACGATGTTCGTGAAAACTGCCGGGATACCCTTGCCTATTTCAACGAGATGATCCCTAAGGTACAGGCAATCCGAAGGATAGGATCGGCCGCGCTTGATCTTGCGTACGTGGCCGTAGGTCGTTTTGACGGGTTCTGGGAGCTCAGGCTGCAACCATGGGATACGGCGGCCGGATGGCTCATGGTGGAAGAGGCAGGTGGCGTGGTGACGGATCTGAATGGTAAGCCCTACAGTTTGGAATCACCCTCTATCGTGGCATCAAACGCAATGATCCATGAAGAGCTCATGGATGTCCTTGATCAGGCATCTTCTATGATATGATCTTCGTTATCTTGTCCGCCTTTTTCTTTGCTGCCAGGCCCTTTTTCACCACGGGGACCTCTTCGATCACCTTTTCGACCAATTTTTCCTCAAGGCTGTTCTTCCCCTGCTCTCCCTCTTGACCTGCCTTTGTGTCCCTGTCGTCGGGGCTTATTTCCCTTCTCACATTTCTGAATTCCTTGATGGCGCCTCCCAGCCCCTTGCCTATCTCAGGCAACCTCTTGGCGCCGAAGATGAGCACGATAATCCCGCCGATGATAAGCAGCTCTGTTGTGCCCAGACCGAACATATGCTGTACTCCTTTTTTATGACTTTTCAGATAGCTACTATTTTTTTACATTATGAATCAATTTGTCAAGATCCCAATCGACCGGAAACCTCAGTCTCTCGTTCTGCCTCTTGTCCCTGTATATGAGGTGGCCCTTATCACAACCGTGGAGAAAGAGATCTCTGGCGAGCATCACATCAGCTTTGCAGTACTCGGTAAGCTTGTCCATCTCGCCTGCCTTGAACCACGCCAAGGCCTGCAAACCATCTGCTGACTTTTGTCTCCCGAGGGTCTCATGGGCCAGATGATCGAGGCTTAGCCGGTATCCAAGCCTGTTATAGATCTCCTCGAGTAGGTCAAATGTGGGTAGCTCGCCCAGATCACAAGACGTGTATGGCTTGAGCACCGCATAATCAAACCGCTTCACATTGAAGCCGATCACGAGATCAGCAGAGCTCAGCCGTTCAATCAGGCCCTCTATTTGGTCCTCGGTGAAGGTATAGAAGCGATCCTCCAGGCTATCATAGAGCACGGCCACCGATACCATCATAAGGTGTGCGTTTTGCCAGCCGCCGACCTCGAGCGCTGAGCGTTGGGTCTCCAGATCAAAGTAAAGGATCCTCCGTTGATTCGCATCTCCGGGCACCTGCTCTTGTTCTGCTAATGTGCTTTTGAGCGGGGATTCCGGTTCAAGGGCGGGCATATCGCTCAAGGATAGGGCCCCGGTCAAGGCCTCGAGAACCATAATGGCGGCCCTCTTATCCAATGGCTTGTTGCCCGAACCGCATCGTGGAGAGTAGATACACGAGGGACAGCCCTCCTCACAGGGGCATCCCTTGATGAGATTCAAGGTAGCCTCAAACAGCTGCACAATAATGTCAAAGCCCCTTTGGGCCAATCCCACCCCTCCGGGGTAGCCGTCGTAGAAGAAGATGGCGGCTTTTCCCACCTGGGGATGGAAGCTATAGGAGATGCCGCCAATATCATTCCTATCGCACAAAGCGAAGAGCGGAAAGAGGCTGATAGTTGCGTGTTCCACCGCATGAATGCCTCCCATAAAGTGATGACCCTCCCGTTCCACCATCTTTTTTATGATATCGTCGATCTCCGCCCAAAGGCCCACAGTCTCAAAGGTCTGAGGGGGAAGCTCCAGCGGGAACACGCCAATCAGCTCCTGTCCGGGTATCCTCCTCTTTTCATACCCCGTTATGGTTTCGGTTACCTTGAGCTCGCCGAGCTTTGCCACGAATTGTCCTTTTGGCTGGCTCCTCCTAATGCCGAGTATCTCGGTTTCCTTCTCCGATCTAACCCTTGTGAAGTAATGGAGGTCCGCGTCTTGAACGATCACATCCTTTCTATCGAGAACCAGCCGTTCCACGTAGTACGGATTGGCCCTGTGGAGATAGATCGCTCCGGGATGACACTCCTTCAGCGCCCTTACACCATCAACGGTGCCGATCGCCTCTCCGGTGCTTCCTTTGAAAATGGTATAGGTCTCTCCAAGGGAACGTATGTTCACCTTGAGGTGAGGCCGTTTCCTGGTCGCAAACCAGCAAGGTGCGCCATCGCTCGTTCTGCTCAGTTCTCCCTCGTCTTCCAGGTGATCGAGATGCTCCTTGAGCTCCACGGTCCAGAATCTGGCATCTTCTGTGGTCAAGGAACTCTCAGCAGCAGCACACGGCAGATGGGCTCGTATGACATGAGCGTTGTTGGGATCGATAACGGCGGTCTCAAAGGCTTGTTCGAAGAATTGAGCGGGATGTTGCATGAAGTACTGATCCAGGGCATCCTGGTCAGCGATCAAGACAACGAGCGAATCCCTTCCCGCGCGTCCCACCCTGCCACCGCGCTGCCACGTGTTTATTATGGTGCCCGGGTATCCTACCAAGACGCACACATCCAGATACCCAATGTCAATTCCCATCTCGAGCGCACTCGTGGATATCACCCCCAAAAGCGTGCCTCGGGCGAGTCTGCCCTCTATCAATCTTCGTTCCTCGGGCAGGAATCCAGCCCTATAGGAACTAACCTTGTCCTTGAATTCCGGGGCAAGGCGTTTAACCCACATGTCGATGAGCTCGGTCGCCTTTCTCGACTGGGTAAAGGTGATGGTTCTCAAACCGGCCCTCAGGCATCGGATAAAGAATTGGGTAGCGGTAAAGGCGGTGCTTGATAGGGGATTGAGAAACAAAAAATGCTGCCCGGATTTAGGGGCACCGCTTTGGGAAATCACCTCCACGTTCCTGCCTATGAGGTTCATACCAAATTCGCCGGGGTTCTGGATAGTTGCTGATGAGAGTATGAACTGGGGTCTTGTGCTATACAGGTGACAGAGCCTGCGCAGTCTTCTCAATAGTTGAACGAGGTGTGAGCCGAAGATCCCCCTATAGGTGTGAACCTCATCGATAATCACGAACGCCAGGTTGGAGAAGAAATCGGCCCATTTCTCGTGATAGGCGAGTATCGCCCTATGGAGCATGTCGGGATTGGTGAGAATGATGTTCGGGATCTTCTCCTTTATCTTCTTCCGGGCCCACGCCGAGGTGTCTCCATCATAGATGGCCGCGCTG
>QMLW01000149.1 GCA_003646935.1 Deltaproteobacteria bacterium | reverse complement strand
GTGCTTGGTCTTCCTTGTCTGGCTGTTGCTCGCGGGGCAGCAGAACTTTGAGGTTACCCTCCGGGTTCCCCTGGAGCTGAGAAACCTCCCTGCGGCGATGGAAGTAGTGGAGCCCGTGAATCCCGAGGTGGAGATCACCGTGCATGGGGTTCGAAAGGATGCGAGCACCTTGAACAGGAGAAACGTTCACGCGGAGATCGATCTGTCAACAGCTAAGCCTGGAAGCGCGGTCTTTCGGATACGTCGCGATCGGATTGTACTTCCCAATGATAGGATCGAGATAGTGCGCGTGAAGCCGCCTGCTATGGAGTTTAAGCTGCGGGAAAGATCAACAAAGGATCAACCATAAAGAACGTTTGAATATGACCATGAAACGGCAAAAATGGAGAGATGCGTTTCTTATAGGTATTGTTCTTGGCCCCCTGTTCTTATGCTCATGTGCCAAGAAGAGCGCACTCGAGAGAATAAGGGAGGCTGGGCATATCACGGTGGCTACCAGGAACAATGCCCACTGCTACTATATCTATCGCGATGAGCCCATGGGATTCGAGTACGACCTCGCCAAGGCCTTTAGTGAGTACTTGGGTGTAAAGCTCAAGGTAATCACGCCCCATTGGGAACGGCTTATCGACGTGGTCAGCAAGGGGAAAGCTGACTTTATCGCAGCTAGCCTGACAATTACGCCCTCACGCGAGCAACTGGTAGATTTTTCAGATGAGTATCTAGCGATACAGCAACTTGCGCTTATTCATAAGAGGAATTCTCAGATAACCAAGCTCGAAGATCTAGAGGGCAATACTATTCACGTGCGCCGCGCTACCTCGTATGAAGAACGGTTGCATGAGCTTAAGGGTGAGGGATTGGACCTTACCATAGAACCCCACGTAGATGTGCCTACCGAGGAGCTGATCAGGATGGTAGCTGAAAAGGAGATAGAGGTCACCATTGCCGATTCCCACATTGCCCTCTTGAATCGACGCTACTACCCCGATGTGCAGATCGCCTTTCCCATAGAGGAGCAGCAATCCCTGGGATGGGCGGTAAAAAAAGGGGAAGCATCGCTTAAGAACGAGATAAATGTATTTTTCAAGAAGATAAAGAAGGACGGAACCTTTGCCAAGATCTATGAAAAGTACTTTGCCAATGTGGAGATATTCGATTATGTTGATCTGAAAAAGTACCACCAGCGGCTTACCACGAGACTTCCACGGTATAAGGATACAATCAAAAACGCCGCTCAAAAGCATGGATTTGATTGGAGATTGATTGCCGCAGCGATCTATCAGGAATCGCACTTCAACCCGAGGGCGGTAAGTTATACCGGTGTGAGGGGGATGATGCAGCTCACGCTTAAAACAGCCAATGATATGGGTATCAAAAATCGACTCGATCCAACCCAGAGCATCATGGGAGGAGTCAAGTACTTGAAAAAGCTATACGAACGATATAAGGATGCAAAAGAACCGGATAGGCTACTTATCGCCCTAGCCAGCTACAACGTAGGCCATGGACACATTCTCGATGCTCAGGAGATAGCAAGACAACGCGATCTGGACCCCAACAGTTGGTCATCGCTGGAGCAGATCCTTCCGCTGCTGCGCTACCCCAAGTACTATAAGAAAACCAAGAATGGGTACTGCAGGGGCACAGAAGCAGTTCGGTATGTAAACAGGATACTCACCTACTATGATATACTCAAAAGGGAGGCGATCTCATAGGAAGCGGAATATTCTTCAGATCGTCGAGCCCTGATGGGATTGGCTCCCGTCCCTTTACAATTCCTGCAAATGATTTATAATTGCAAGAAATTGTACTTTTTTCTAGACGTTTAAGGCTATACGAAGAGCGGATCTCAAACCAGATCCGGAGGTCTCCGGTACAGGGAGGCTGAAAAAGATAAACCCAAATAGGCGTGTTACTATGTACATCATCTTGGGAAGCGGAAGGGCAGGCTACCATGCCGCCAGACACTTCAAGGATATAGGAAAAGGGTGTACCCTGGTGGACATCAATCCGGAGAGGACGGAGTCCCTCAAGGAGATGGGCTTTGAGAATGTGGTAGAGGGAGATATTACCTCGGAAGACCTTCTGAGGAGGCTCAATATAGAGCAGGCAAAGGGTGTAGCCATTCTCACCATCGATATGGAGTTGAACATCAGGGCTGCCCGGAAAGTTCGGGAAATAAGCGGGGAAGTGCCGATCATCTTGAGGGCCGGCAGGCAGGACGCCAGCGAGGAGATCAAGGGCTTGGAGGTAGATGAGATCATCTATCCCGCTTCAGCAGTAGCCGAAAAGGCAGTACAGAGCCTCGAGAGACTGGAGGTTAAGAAGAACCTCAAGCGTCTGAGATCTATAGTAAAGGAGGCCAAAAAAAATATAGCTATCGTCGTGCAGGACAATCCCGACCCGGATGCTATTGCGAGCGCCATGAGCCTCAAACGGATTATCGAGAAGATGGGTAAGGTCGCCGATATCATCTATGGAGGGAAGATCGGGTATGAGGAGAATAAGGCGTTGATTAATCTGCTTGAGATAGATACCGTGCCCATCTCCAAGATCAAGGATATCAAAAGCTATTCCAAGGTCGCGCTCATCGAGGCTTCCCTTCCAGGGGAAAATAACTCCCTTCCTGAGGACATCCGACCCGACATCATTATCGATCACCACCCCTATGATCCGGCGAAGGTCTCTGCTGACTACATCGATATACGGCCCGAGCTCGGCGCAACCTCTACGATAATGACGGAATATTTGACGGAGTTGGGATTGGAGGTCTCCGAGGAATTAGCCACGCTGCTCCTCTACGGCATTAAAACCGATACAGGCTGTTTCACCAGGGGTACTAAGCCCAAAGACCTTCAGGCGGTGGCCCTGCTCTATCCCAGGGCATCTCAGGAACTCTTGACCAAGATCGAGACGCCGCTCATGTCCTCCGAAACCCTGGATGTATTAGGTGAAGCCATAAAGAATAGAAGGGCTATTGGAAGCCTGCTGCTCGCCAACGCGGGTTTCATCAGGGACAGGGACACGCTCCCGCAGGCGGCGGATCATCTGCTGAAACTCGAAGGGGTAGCAACGGTGCTCGTTTACGGCCTTACCAAGGACGTTGTGCATGTTTCAGCCAGGAACAGGGACATACGAATTAACCTCGGAGAGGCCATGGAAATCGCCTTTGGAGACATCGGCGAGGCAGGAGGCCATCCGACAGCCGCTGCTGCAAAGATAAAACTGGGGCTCTTTGGCGACGCCAAGGACAAAGGCTTGCTATTGAAGTTGGCAGAGGAGGCAGTCACGGATAGATTCCTCAAGGTTGTCGGGGTGGAAGAGAAAAAATAAGGCTACGTCAAATTAAATTGGCATTACCGCAAAAAATACTATTGCATTCCAAATACGATGGTGATAAAAACCAAGGTATAAAATATCATAGCTCAAACATTTTCTATTAAAAGGATATGTAAATGCCAAACCATGCACTAACAGAGACAGCTCTCGAAACACCACAAGACCGGATAAAGGAGATTATCTACCAGATCCGCAGGCTCATGCAGGCAGGTGAGCTCTTCACCAAGGAGCTGAATAAGACCTACCAGGTGAGCGCGCCGCAGCTCCATTGCCTGTTGGCACTCTATGAACATGGCCCGCTGCCGCCATCCCAGATAGCAAGGCACATCATGGTGAAATCCAGTACGGTAACCGGCATTATCGACCGCCTTGAACAAAAGGGCCTCGTGTCCAGGCTGAGGAATTCCCCGGACCGCCGTGTGATTACCATTCAATTGACTGAGGGGGGCAGGGAGCTTGCCAAAAACGCACCTTTTCCTATCCAACATAAAATCGTGGATGGCCTTAAAAAGCTCCCGGAGAAAGAAATAAAACGGATCATCCTGAGTCTTTCCAAACTCACCCAAATGCTCGACGTTCAGGATCTGGAGGTGGAGTAGCCTTCCTCTGTTGCCGGTGCAGTAGGTCGGCCTGCATCCTACTGTCTCATAATTACCTGCTGCTGACGCTTGGTCACCCCCTGAAGGATTCGATCCAAGACCATAGCGATAAAGAGGATCCCCAACCCCGCTTCAATTCCCACGGCGAGGTCAACCCGCTGAATGCTGTAGAGGATCTTCTATCCCAATCCGCCAGCGCCGATCATCGCTGCCACCACCACCATAGACAGGGCCATCATCACGGTCTGATTCACGCCCGCCATGATCGAGGGGAGCGCGAGAGGGAGCTGGATCTTGACCAGCAATTGCCAGGGGGTTGACCCAAATGCGTGCCCGGCCTCAACGACTTCGAAGTCGACCTGGCGAATCCCTAAGCTTGTGAGTCGAACCATGGGTGGCAGGGAGAAGATAACGGTGGCCATGATACCCGGAACATTGCCTATACCGAAGAACATGATCGCCGGAATAAGGTAGACAAAGCTGGGGATCGTCTGCATCCCATCCAAGATAGGACGTAAAAGGGCATCGAACCTCTCGTTTTTCGCGGAGAGGATACCAGTGGGGAGTCCCAACACAACGGAGATGAAGACCGCTGTGGTCACCAGGGCAAGGGTGCTCATCCCCTCGGCCCAGAGCTCCAGGGATCCCATCAAAAAAAGGGCAATCGCAGTAAATATGGCGATCCTCCTACCGGAAACAAGCCAGGCGATCACCACCAGCGCCAAAATCGTCACAGGCCAAGGGATCCAGTTGAAAAAGAAGTCTATTTTGATCAGTATGAAACCGACCACCTGAGATATCACGTCAAATGCGCTGGCGAGATTGTCTGTAAGCCAGATGACCACTAGATCTATCCAGTGCCCGATTGGAATTCTGACAGGAAAACTCATATCCCTTTTTCCTTCCCATTTTAATTATGTTGATAAGGCCTCCAGTAACCGTTCCCGAGATACAACCCCTGCAAGACGGTCTTGTCTATCCGTCACAGCAATGGGAATGGTGGATTTGGCGGCTACAGATACAAGGCTTTCTAAAAAGGTGTTAAACATCTTTGTTGGGTACTCTGTAATCATCTTTTCCGCATCGAGCTTTTTCTCTCCGTTTGTACTGCTGAGCATTCGATAATCCACGACACCTTGAACCTGCTGATCTTCGTTCACGATGAATGCATACCAGATATTCTCACTGTCCATCTTGTTCATAATTTCAGTGACGGAATGCTCGCGCTTCACCAGCCATTTCTCGGGTTCCTCCATGATGTCCCTGGCGGTAACGAACTTTACTTTGGGAAGATCTTGCACGAACTCCGCCACGTAGTCAGTCTCCGGATGGAGCACGATTTCAGAAGGTGTGCCGATTTGTTGAATCGCACCGAATTTCATCACCGCGATACGATTGGCGAGCCTCAGGGCCTCGTATAGATCGTGCGTCACGAAGACGATGGTCTTTTTCACGACTTGTAGGAGATTGATAAACTCATCCTGCATTTGCCGGCGTATCAGAGGGTCGAGCGCGCTGAATGCCTCATCCATGAGCAGTATTTCGGGATCCGTTGCCAGGGCCCTGGCCAAACCCACCCGCTGCTGCATGCCCCCGCTCAATTCATGGGGATAGCTCTTCTCCCATCCCTTCAAACCCACGAGCTCGAGGGACTCCATTGCCTTTGATTCACGCTCGGCCTTACTTATACCTTGAACTTCTAAGCCATAGGCCACGTTTTCTATGACGCAGCGATGAGGGAGCAAGGCGAAGTGCTGGAAGACCATACCGGTCTTTCTCCTTCTCAGGTCCCTCAAGTCATTGAAGGAGAGCTCAGTAACATCCTGGTCATCGATAAAGACCTTTCCGTGGGTGGGTTCATGTAGCCGATTGATACACCTCAAAAGCGTGGATTTGCCGCTGCCGGAGAGTCCCATAAGGACGAATACTTCCCCTTCAGCGATGGTAAAGGAGGCATCCCTCACTCCAACTACGC
>QMLW01000148.1 GCA_003646935.1 Deltaproteobacteria bacterium | reverse complement strand
GGTCCATGAGATGAGCTGTGCGGCGTGCCACTCCAAGCCGCAATGGGCATTTACCAGCTTTCCGGTGGCAAAGGCGGTGAAAGGGATTGCCCTGGACCTGGATAGGGCCGGTGTCCATACCCTGCTCTGGTACCTGCATTTCTTGGCCTGTTTCATCGGCCTCGCGTATCTGCCCTTCTCGAAGTTCTTTCACATCATTACCAGCCCCTTGAGCCTCCTGGTAAACAGCGTTATGAACGGCGAGAAGTCTGATCCCGCGAACATCGCAACAAAACAGGCCCTTGAGTTCGACGCGTGCATGCACTGCGGGAACTGTACCAACCGCTGCTCGTTAGGGGTGCTCTTCGAGCGCATGGGCAACGTCAACATCCTGCCATCTGAGAAGATGCAATCCTTGCCACGGGTTATCTCTGGAAGACAAACCGATGAAGGGGAGCTCCAACTCATCTTGGACGGAACGTATTTGTGCACCAATTGCCATAGGTGCACCGATGTGTGCCCCGCGGGCATCAACCTTGAGGAGCTGTGGTTCGCCATGAGAGAGAATCTCTTTCAGAGGGGGCATCCGGAGTTCTCCCTGCTTTCCCCCTTGTCCTTTTACCGGGGATTAATGAGGGACCATATCCCCCCCGAGCAGTACAAGGGGCCGTTGGTGCTGGCCAGAGATCGTATTGCAGCCGACTGTGAGTTGCTGAAAGACCAGAGCAAACCCGTGGACCTGAGCCTTCAGGAGGGGGAATTGAAAGGTGAGCTCTTGCTATCGGATCAGGCGAGCACCTTCTCGGCGTGCTTCGGTTGCCAGACCTGTACCAATGTATGTCCCGTAGTGGCCAACTACGAGAACCCGAAGGAGGCCTTGGGCATGTTGCCGCATCAGATCATGTATGCCCTCGGCCTGAGCATCAAGGACCTGGCCTTCGGCTCCAATATGTTATGGGATTGTGTTACCTGCTATCAATGCCAGGAGCAGTGCCCCCAGGGCGTGAAGGTGACCGAGGTTCTCTATGAACTCAAGAACTTAGCGATCCAGAGTGTTGCTGAAAAGGTCGGATGATCTGATCGTGTGCCATGAGTTCATCGCGTGTATGCATGTTCAACGAGTAACCATTAACGAGTAACGAGGTATGAAATTCGCGTTCTTTTTGGGCTGTACCATTCCTGCTCGGCTGCAACAGTATGAATCCTCTTCAAGGGCGGTACTGGAAACATTCGGTATAGGGCTCCAGGAGATCAAGGAATTCAACTGTTGCGGATATCCGATACGAAACACCGACTACAGGGCGGCCATTCTTTCTTCCGCGAGAAATCTCGCCCTTGCCGAGAAGCAGAATCTCAATATGCTCGTGCTCTGTAAATGCGGCTTCGGCATGCTCAAGCATGCGTACTATCACCTGAAGGAAAACCCCGCCCTCAGGTCGGAGATAAACGCGCTGCTTGCAAGGGAAGGAATGCGTTTTGAAGGAGATATCGAGATCAAACATCTGCTGTCTGTTCTCTATCATGATGTGGGTATAGAGGCTATCAAGGAGAAGGTCACCAGGCCCTTTCAAGAGCTCAAGATAGCAACCCACTATGGGTGCCATGCACTCAGGCCCAGCGAGGTTACCCAATTTGATGATCCCGTGAACCCCACGCTCTTTGATACCCTAGTGGAGGCAACGGGCGCGGAGAGCATCGACTGGCAGGCACGGCTTGATTGTTGTGGTGCTCCCTTGTTTGGGGTGAATGACGATCTATCAATGGATCTCACGGAGAAAAAGGTGATAAACGCCAGGAAATCAGGGGCGGCGTACCTCTGTGTTGGATGTCCCTACTGCCATATCCAGTTCGATACCGTTCAAAGGATGCTCCACAGGGAACGGGGTGGAAATCATCTTCTGCCTCCCATCCTCTATCCACAGCTTCTGGGACTGAGCCTCGGCATTGACAGCCGCGCCCTTGGTTTGGAAATGAACCACATAGAGATAACCTCGGTTGAGAAGTTCCTATCGGAGTAGGCTGCATTGAGCATCCCGACATTGAATCCGGAACCTGAATCGTTATTCCCTGGCGCCAGACACATCCTGATAGCAAGTACCGAACCTGGTTCGCTTCGCTCACATTTGGAATGGTGGAATGGTGGAATAATGTGTCTTGGGAGATAGTTATAGTGGTTTATTGAAAAAACATATCGTGACAGGAAAGCCAAAATGTTCATGAATAAACAAGTCATTACTTTAATAACAACATTCCACTATTCCATTATCCCATGTGAGTGGCCATGATGGGACCAGGGTTATGAAATAGAGGGGAAGGAATGGCGAAAGACGTGATCGGCTCGGCCATGGTAGTCGGCGGCGGCATCGGCGGCATTCAGGCGGCCCTCGATCTGGCGGATTCCGGATTCTACGTATACCTGGTTGAACGAGCGTCCAGCATCGGCGGCCGTATGTCGCAACTGGATAAGACGTTTCCCACCAATGACTGCTCCATGTGCATCCTCTCGCCCAAGCTGGTGGAGTGCGGCAAACACCTGAACATCGAGATCCTTACCCTTTCCGAGATAGAGAGCGTAACGGGCGAAGCCGGCAATTTCCACGTCAGACTCGTTCAGCAGCCCAGGTATATCGATGTTGATAAATGCATTGCCTGTGGCACCTGTGCAGACAAATGTCCCAGAAAGACCGCCGACGAATACAACACCGGCTTGATTCAACGGAAGGCGGCGTACATACTCTATCCTCAGGCCGTTCCCCTCAAATACCTCATCGATAAAGACCGCTGCATCTATTTCGAAAAAGGCAAGTGCCGCGCCTGTGAGAAATTCTGCCCGGCAGATGCCGTGGATTTCGATCAGGTCCAAAGGGAGATCACCGTGGATGTGGGAGCGATCATCATGGCCCCCGGCTTTGAGCCCTATGATCCAGCAGTCCACGACACCTATCAATATCGGCACTTCTCCAATGTTTTGACTAGCCTTGAATTTGAGAGGATCCTGAGCGCATCGGGCCCCTATCAGGGTCACCTCGTGCGTCCCTCCGACGGAAGAGAACCAAACAAGATCGCCTGGCTTCAGTGCGTGGGATCGAGGAACACCCATATTGGCGATAAGGGTTATTGCTCGGGTGTATGCTGCACCTATGCTATAAAACAGTGTTTGGTTGCCAAGGAACACAGCGATGAGCCCCTCGATACAGCAGTCTTCTTTATCGATATCAGGACCTATGGAAAGGATTTCGAGAAATTTTATATGAGGGCAAAGGATGCAGGGGTTAGGTTTGCTAAATCCAGGATAGATGGCATTCTGCCGGGAGGGGAGGAGGGAAGCCTGAGGATTAGGTATACGGATGAGGCCGGAAGGGTTGCCCACGAGGAATTCGACATGGTGGTCCTGTCGGTTGGTTTTGATATACCGCAGAGCTCCATCGAGCTTGCCCGCCAATTAGGTGTCGAGCTCAACCATTATCAGTTCGTGAACACGGAATCGTTCGAACCGGTACAGACCACCAGGCCGGGAATATTCGTGTGCGGCGCCTTTCAGGGCCCGAAGGATATACCAGAAACGGTGATGCAGGCAAGCGGCGCCGGTGCCGCGGCATCCAGCCTGCTTTCGGTGGAGCGATTTGCCCTTACCAGGGAGAAGGAATACCCCGATGAGATAGATGTCAGCGGACAAGAACCTCGCATCGGCGTGTTCGTTTGCCACTGCGGGATAAATATAGGCAGTGTGGTCGATGTGCCGGAAGTGACCAAGTATGCTTCCACCTTGCCAGGTGTGGTGGTAGCCGAGGAGAACCTGTTCACCTGTTCCCAGGACACGCAGGTCAGGATAAAGGAATTGATACACGAGCACTCGCTCAATAGGGTGGTGGTGGCGTCATGCTCCACCCGGACACACGAACCCTTGTTTCAGGATACCATCAGAGAGGCGGGCCTCAACCCCTACCTCTTCAGTATGGCCAACATTCGGGATCAAGACTCTTGGGTGCATCAGACCGATAAAGAAAGTGCCACGCAAAAGGCCAAGGACCTGGTGAGGATGGCCATTGCCAACGCAGCGGAGCTCTCCCCGCTCTACAGAACCAAACTTCCGGTGATCAAAAGGGCCCTTGTTCTTGGCGGCGGAATCGCGGGCATGACAGCTGCGCTGAACATCGCCGCTCAGGGCTTCGAGGTGGTGCTGGTGGAATTGGATAAGGAATTAGGGGGCATGAGCAGAAAGATCCACAGGACCCTCCAGGGCGATGATGTCCAGGGCTATGTGGATAGCCTCATTGAGCGGGTTCAACACACCGACAGGATCGAGGTCCTTACCGAGACTATGCTCACGGATTTCTCCGGTTCCAAGGGAAATTACAAGACCTCCCTCAATGTAGGGCCCGCCATGTATCACCGGGAGATCAATCACGGAGCGCTCGTGATTGCCACAGGGGCTCGTGAATATCATCCCGAGGAATACCTCTACGGGCAGCATGAGGCGGTAAAGACCCAGGTAGAGCTAGAGGAGATGGTAATAAGCCAGAGAGACAGGATCAAGGACTGGCACACGGTGGTGATGATCCAGTGTGTGGGCTCGAGAACGGATGCGAACCCCAATTGCAGCCGCGTCTGTTGTCAGCAGGCCATAAAGAATGCCATTGCCGTAAAGGAGATCAATCCTGATGCGGATATCTACGTACTCCACAGGGATATCAGGACCTACGGATTCGCCGAGGACTTCTACCGAACGGCCCGGGAGATGGGGATACGCTTCCTGCGATACAAGGATGATCATGAACCGGTTGTGGAGGAGGTTCAGGGTAGGATTCGGGTCGGCTTTCAGGACTACACCCTAGGCAGGGAGGTAACCGTGAGCCCCGATCAGGTAATCCTGAGCACGGGCGTGGTCGCGGGAGACAACGAGGAGCTCGCGAACATACTCAAGGTTCCCCTCACCGCGGAGGGCTTTTTTCTGGAGGCACATGTAAAGCTTCGTCCCGTTGACACCCAATACGACGGCATCTTCATCTGCGGCATGGCACACTCGCCCAAGAGGATCGACGAGAGCATCTCCCAGGCCCTCGCCGCATCTGGGAGGGCCTGCCGTTTGCTCTGCCAAGATCGCATAGAGGTGGGAGGGGTGGTAGCAAAGGTAGATCCGGAGCTCTGTGCCGCTTGTCTAATCTGTGTGAGGGCCTGTCCCTACGAGGTACCGTTCATCAACGAGGATGGGGTTTCGGAGATCGACATCTCCAAGTGTCAGGGCTGCGGGGTCTGCGCCGCTGAGTGCCCGGCAAAGGCCATTACGCTCTCTCATTTTGAGGATGTTCAGGTCCTGGCGCAGATCGACGCACTGCTGGAGGCGATATGAACATGGAGGGATTTAAGCCGATAATCGTGGCATTCTGCTGTATATACTGAGGCTATGAAGCGGCGGACCTGGCAGGTACCATGCGTCTCAGCTACCCCGATAGCATCAGGATTATACGGCTGCCCTGTACCGGCAAGGTAGACGTCATCCACATCCTGAGGGCCTTTCAAAAGGGTGCAGATGGGGTATACGTGGCGGGCTGTCTTGAAGGAGAGTGTCATTACCTCACCGGCAACCTGAGGGCCAAGAAGAGGGTGGAGTACGCGAAAAAGCTCCTGGATGAGATCGGGATTGGTGGAGAGAGGCTGGAGATGTATAACATCGCTGCCTCAGACGGTCCCCGGTTTGCGGAGGTGGCCCTGGAGATGCACGAGAGGATCGTGGCCCTGGGCCCAAATCCGATCAAAGGAGCAGGCAGGGAGAAACAAGCCGCGTAGTGAATTGGCATAAATACAGATCACAATACAGAGCTAACGTCTCGGAAATTCTACAACTTATTGAAATTAAAAAGGTTTTTTTGAGACTGTTCCATATTGTCTCACACATGGAATAATGGAATGGTGGAATATTGGAGTGTTGGTTTTAAAAGCAATG
>QMLW01000147.1 GCA_003646935.1 Deltaproteobacteria bacterium | reverse complement strand
GTTATGGCCTAGATGCTCTTGGGCCTTTTTGTTCCGTACTTGGAGCGACCTCTCCTGCGATCCTCCACGCCTGAGCTGTCGAGGGTGCCGCGAATGATGTGGTACCTGATTCCAGGCAAATCCTTTACCCTCCCACCCCTGATCAAAACAACTGAATGCTCTTGGAGGTTGTGGCCGATCCCGGGGATATAGGAAGTAACCTCTATCCCGTTCGTCAACCTCACCCTCGCAACCTTACGCAGGGCCGAATTGGGTTTCTTAGGCGTGGATGTGTATACCCTGATACACACGCCCCTTTTCTGCGGACTCCCTTTAAGGGCAGGTGTCTTGACCTTCTTCTTGACCTTCTTTCTCCCGTTTTTAATGAGCTGATTAATCGTCGGCATCGATATCCCTTGATACGGTTTTACGTCAATCCCAGTTCCGACCGTCTTTTATGCTATCTCAAAGATTATTGCAAGGCATTTATGATATATCCTGGTCTACCTCCACATCCGCACTCCTGTATATGCCCAACCCCGTGCCCGCCGGGATGAGTCTACCCATGAGGATATTCTCCTTGAGTCCCCTCAGGTAGTCTACTCTTGACTCAACGCTCGCATCGGCCAAGACCTTCGTAGTCTCTTGGAAGGAGGCGGCTGATAGGAAGCTCTCCGTATTAATCGAGGCCTTTGTAACACCTAACAGAAGCGGCTCTCCTACGGCAGGCTTGCCTCCGCGTTCCATAATCTCCTGGTTCCTCTCCTCGAATCGCCACCTCTCTATCTCCTCGCCCAGTATAAAATCCGAATCTCCTGTCTCCTTCACTACCACCCTTCTCAGCATCTGCCTGACAATCACCTCTATATGTTTGTCATTGATCCTCACGCCCTGGAGTCGGTATACCTTCTGAACCTCATCCACGAGATACTTGGACAGCTCCCGTGGACCCTTTATCCTCAATATATCGTGGGGATTAGCCGAGCCCTCCATGAGCGCCTCTCCAGCCCTCACGTAATCCCCATCGAAAACGCTCACATGTTTTCCCCTCGGTATTACGTATTCGGCGGGCTTCCCAACCTCAGGGGTTATGATCACCCTCCTTTTGCCCGACGAATACTTTCCAAAGGAAACGGTTCCGTCAATCTCGCTCAACAGCGTTTGATCTTTTGGCCTTCTGACCTCGAATAGCTCCGCTACCCGTGGCAAACCTCCGGTGATGTCCTTGGTCTTTGTCGTCTCCCTGGGTATCTTGGCCAGGACATCGCCTGCATGAACCTCATCGCCCTCCGAGACCATGATAATGGCGCCTATGGGAAGAAAGTACCTCGCAGCTGCTCCTGAATCCGCATAAAGCTGGATCGTCTTGCCAGAGCTATCCTTGATGGAAATCCTGGGCCTTACATCGGGGTCACCGGAGGGAACGATCACCTTGCTCGACTTACCTGTAACGGGGTCAAGCTTCTCCTGCATCGTCTTTCCCCCGACGATATCACCGAATTTCAGCCTTCCCGCGACCTCGGTCAGGATCGGTATGGTAAAGGGATCCCACTCCACCAAGAGCTCACCTGGGGTTATATCCTGCCCATCGTTCACCTTGATGACGGCACCATATATCACGGGATATCGTTCCACTTCACGACCGCTTGCATCCATCACCCCAATATCGCCGTTCCTGTTCATTACCACGTGGTTGCCCAGCGCGTTGATAACGGTCTTAAGGTTATAGAACTTCACCCTACCGGTGTTCCTGGCCTGTATGGTGGATTGCTCCACCTTTCTGCTCACGGTTCCACCGATGTGGAACGTGCGCATGGTGAGCTGCGTTCCCGGCTCACCAATGGACTGTGCGGCGATGATGCCGATCGGCTCCCCTATATCAACTTCCCTTCCATGCGCCAGGTCCCGGCCGTAGCACTTCTTGCACACCCCCCTCTTCGTCCTGCAGGTCAACACCGATCGAATCTTCAGCCTCTCGATCCACGATTTCTTTATCCTCTCGACCGCCTCCTCATCTATCTCCTGGTTGTACTGCAGCAACAATTCCCCCGTGATCGGATCATGGATGTCCTCAGCGGCAACCCTTCCGAGTATCCTCTCAGAGACAGGCTGTATCACCTCGCCGGCCTCGGTGAGCGCCTCCACCCATATCCCATCCATGGTGCCGCAATCCTCCGCGGTGATAGAAGCATCCTGTGCTACATCTATCAGCCTGCGGGTCAGATATCCTGAATTGGATGTTTTCAAGGCCGTATCGGCCAATCCCTTTCGTGCACCGTGGGTGGAGATAAAGTATTGCAGAACCGTCAAACCCTCACGAAAATTCGCGGTGATTGGCGTCTCGATGATCTCCCCAGAGGGCTTTGCCATCAAGCCCCTGATCCCCGCCAGCTGCCTCATCTGATCCTTGCTGCCCCTCGCTCCAGAGTCGGACATCATGTAGATGGGATTAAAGCTATCGCCCCTTCCCCTCTCGCCATTGCTGTCCACCATCTCCTCCACCGCCATCTCGTTCATCATCTCGGAGGATATCGACTCGGTGGCCTTCGTCCAGATATCAACGACCTTGTTGTACTTCTCGCCATCGGTAATCAGTCCGTCGCTGTACTGGGTTTCGATCTTCTTTACCTCCTTCTCTGCTTCCGCGATAATCTCCGCTTTCCTCATCGGGGTAACCATATCCTTGCTTGAGATGGAAGTGCCGGAAATGGTTGCATACTTATAGCCCATATCCTTCAGTCTATCGGCGAGGATAACGGTCGCCTTGGTGCCCAGGGTTCGGTAGCACTCGTTGATGATATTGCTGAGCTCCTTTTTGGTAATGACCCTGTTGACCAGCTCAAAGGGCATCTCGCTGGGGAAAATCTCATGGAGGATCACCCTTCCGGTCGTTGTCATGAGAATCTGGCCATTCATTCTCACCTTGATAGAGGCATGCAAATCGAGCTCCCCGGCATCATAGGCCATCCGAACTTCCTCCACATTGGCGAAGGTCTTGTTCTCACCCTTGCAGAAGGGCCTCTCCTTGGTCATGTAGTAGATACCCAATACGATGTCTTGCGTTGGGACGATGATGGGCTCGCCGTTTGCCGGTGAGAGGATATTGTTGGTGGAGAGCATCAATACCCTGGCCTCGGTCTGCGCCTCGATGGAAAGGGGAACGTGGACGGCCATCTGGTCTCCATCGAAATCGGCGTTGAAGGCGGTACAGACCAGGGGATGGATCTGTATGGCCTTGCCTTCAATAAGGACCGGCTCAAAGGCTTGTATGCCGAGCCGATGAAGCGTGGGCGCCCTGTTCAGCAACACGCAGTGCTCCTTTACCACCTCATCAAGGCAATCCCATACCTCCGCTGTCTCCTTCTCCACCAGTTTCTTGGCCTTCTTCAGGGTTCCGGCAAGGCCCTTTTCCTCCAGCTTGTTATAGATGAACGGCTTAAAGAGCTCTAAGGCCATCTGTTTGGGAAGTCCACACTGGTGCAGCCTGAGATCAGGACCAACCACGATAACCGACCTTCCGGAGTAATCAACTCGTTTCCCGAGCAGATTCTGTCGAAATCTGCCCTGCTTGCCCTTCAGCATATCACTGAGGGATTTCAACGGCCTCTTGTTTGCACCGGTAATGGTCTTTCCTCGCCTGCCGTTATCGAACAGGACATCGACGGCCTCTTGAAGCATCCGCTTCTCATTGCGGATGATGATATCGGGTGCGTGTAATTCCAGGAGACGCTTCAACCGGTTATTCCGATTGATAACCCTCCTGTAGAGGTCTATGAGATCCAAGTTAGCGATCCTCCCCCCATCTAGAGGCACCAGGGGCCGTAGGTCCGGGGGCAGCACCGGGATGATATCCAACATCATCCACTCAGGCCTATTCTTGGATAAGCGAAAGGCATCCACGATACGGAGGCGCTTCGAGAGCTTCTTTCTCTTGGCCTCTGACTTGGTGCTGTGTATCTCAAGCTTTAACTTCGCGGAAAGCTCCTCGAGATCGAGCTCTTTCAGCATCCTCTGAACGGCTTCGGCCCCCATCTCTGCCTCGAATTCCTCTCCATAGTCCTCCCTCGCCCGCAAATACCCTTCCTCGGTCAACAAGGTTCCCCTGGTTAAGGGGGTATCCTTCGGATCGATAACCACGTAGTTCTCGAAGTAGAGGACCTTTTCCAAGGTCTTGAGGGTCATGTCCAACAGGAGGCCTATCTTGGAGGGAATGCACTTCAAGAACCAGATATGTGCCACGGGCGAGGCCAATTCAATATGGCCCATTCTCTGCCG
Organism: Deltaproteobacteria bacterium; assembly: GCA_003646935.1. Taxonomy (GTDB): domain Bacteria; phylum Desulfobacterota; class DSM-4660; order Desulfatiglandales; family B25-G16; genus B25-G16. The sequence goes on along the minus strand of QMLW01000147.1, from coordinate 1,690 downwards.
CCGCACCTTGGAGTGCGTCACCTCCACGCCGCACTTCTCACAGACTACGCCCCTGTGTTTCATCCTCTTGTATTTTCCGCAGAGGCACTCGTAATCCCGTATGGGACCGAAGATCTTCGCACAGAATAACCCATCCCTTTCAGGCTTAAAGGTCCGATAGTTAATGGTTTCCGGTTTTTTCACCTCGCCGTACGACCACTCTCGAATCTTGTCCGGCGAGGCGATAGATATCTGTACCGAGTTAAAGCTCAGTGGATCCTTCGGTTTCGTAAAAAAGCCATATAAGTCTTCCAAGGCATCCTCCTTGTTAACTCCTTGAATCGTAGTCCAAGAGAGCTTCTGGCTCCCCATCCTCGTTCAGCTCTACTTCCAAACCGAGGCTCTGGAGCTCTTTCAACAAGACATTGAAGGACTCCGGGAGGCCGGCTTCCAGGAGATTGCTCCCCTTTACAATCTTCTCGTACATCCGCGTCCGACCCGCTACATCATCGGACTTCACGGTCAAGAACTCCTGGAGGGAATGTGCTGCTCCGTATGACTCCATTGCCCAGACCTCCATCTCGCCCAAGCGCTGTCCTCCGAACTGCGCCTTGCCGCCGAGCGGCTGCTGGGTGACGAGGGAGTAAGGACCAATGGAACGAGCGTGAATCTTATCATCCACAAGGTGGTGGAGCTTCATCATATACATGATGCCCACGGTGATCTGGTAGTCAAAGGGCTCACCGGTCCTCCCGTCATACAGCATTGCCTGGCCGCTCACCGGCAATCCCGCGCGCTCTAAAGACTCCAAGATTTCCCCTTCCTTTGCCCCATCAAAGACAGGCGAGGCCATGGTAATGCCGTCCATCATATTGGCAGCATGCTCCTTGAGGTCCTCATCCGAGAGACCCGCTAACATCCGATCGTATTGCTCGGAATAGAACTCTTTGAGTTTTTTCCTCAGTGCTGTATCACCCTTCAGGCCTTCTATCAGTTCACGTATCTGCTGTCCGAGTTCATGAGCGGCCCAGCCGAGATGGGTCTCCAGGATCTGTCCTACGTTCATCCTTGATGGAACACCAAGGGGATTGAGCACGATATCAACGGGCGTGCCATCGGGGAAATACGGCATATCCTCAATGGGCAGTATGAGCGAGATAACGCCCTTATTCCCGTGGCGGCCGGCCATCTTATCGCCGACCGAAAGCTTTCGCTTAACGGCGATAAATACCTTCACCATCTTGATAACTCCGGGCGAGAGCTCATCGCCCATATCCAGCCTCTCTATCTTCTGTTGGAAGCGCTCGTTTACCGTCCTGGCCTGCTCGCGGTACTTCGCCACGACCGATTCCATCTTCTCGATCACGTTCATCTCCGCGTCGATGTTGGCACCCTGCCAGCACTCAACGGGAATACCCGCTATGGTTTCATGATCGAGTACCCGGTTCCTCTTCACGAGAACCTCATCGGTCTCCGGGTGTTTCAGGTCGGATTTAAGCCGTTTGCCCGCTAAGATCGGCGACAGCTTCTCTTGGGCATTGCCCTTGATAACCTCGAGCTCGTCGTCCCGATCCTTGGTGAGATGACCGACCTCCTCGGCCTGGATAAGCTTGGTTCTCTCATCCTTTTCCACGCCCTTCCGAGAAAACACCTGCGCATCGATCACGATACCCTCCACACCGGGAGGCACCCTGAGCGAGCTGTCCTTTAC
>QMLW01000146.1 GCA_003646935.1 Deltaproteobacteria bacterium | reverse complement strand
CCCGATAACCCCATCGAGACATATACGATTAACATAAACGACAATGACAAGACATATCTCCTTGGACCATCATACGCATTCAGCGTTTCCGACTCCTTTTCAATCGGGGCAACGCTTTACGCCTATTACAGGAGTATGGAAATTATCAGAACTCAATTTCTTCACTTCGATCAGGGCGATCATTATGTAATCAATTACTATGAAACCAAAGAGGATTGGGGCTATAAACCCATCATAGGGGCAATTTGGGAACCTTTGGATAAGCTAGCAGTAGGATTAACGATTTCAAAAATATATGTAGCCTCGAGCGATAATGAAAGACAGGTACTGTTCAGGGATACCTCATCGCCTGTTCCGTATCTTATCGATTCAACGATTTACGATTTCACCAACACGGATGCCATATACTTTACACGAGTAGCCGATGAGGAAAAGGATAAGTTCCCCCTTACAACCGCTCTTGGAGTTGCTTACTTTGCATCGCCCAGGCTCCTGTTCTCGGGGGATATCACGTACTATCAAGAGGTTTCAGACAAGGAAGCGACTTATAACTTCTCTCTGGGGACAGAGTATTATTTCACTGAGAGGTTCGCGGGGAGAGCCGGGTTTTTCACAGATAATGCCAACACGCCATCGTTATCATCTACCCAGACCGATCAACCTGAGAATGTGGATATTTATGGCCTGAGCTTAAGTATCACCTCGTATCAAAAAAGGTCCGGCATTACGCTGGGCATGATGTACTCATTGGGAAAGGGGGATGCCCAGGTTGTAGCGAATAGCACTGCGATTCAGGATGTTGAGATAAGTAATTTTATCGGTTATCTGTCTGCTTCATATAGCTACTAAAATATCCTCAATTGAGTGATATCGTTAAAAGGGAAAAGCAATAAAAAAACAATAATACCTTATTCTTAATAGTAAAGTCGTATTTTTAGCCCACCTATATATTTACTATTGACACACCCTATGAGGTATGCAAAAAAGAATCTATCTATAAAATAAGCCCTTCAATTGATTCCATTAATACATAAAGGTTGAACTTAGTTCGCTTCGCTCACAATTGGAATATTGGAATATTGGAATGATGGAATGATGGAATAATGCCTGCCTGTCGGCAGACAGGGGTTCTTAAGAAAATGGTGCAGAGGTTTATTGGTAAGATTTCTCTTGACAGGGAAGTTAATAAATGGATCATTCCTTTTAAAACCAACACTCCAATATTCCACCATTCCATTATTCCATGTGTGAGACAATAGGAAACAGTCTCAAAAAAACCTTTTTAATTTCAATAAGTTGTAGAATTTCCGAGACCTTGCTTTATACTTAGGCCTTTTTCTTTTTGTTACGAAAACCCTTTAAAACGGTCAATAAACGAAAGGAGGACAAGTCATGAGAAAAACAGGGATTAGGTTTATGAAAAATTTTCATTATTTACTCTTGGTGGGCGTTCTTGCCCTGGGCTTGATCACCATCGTCGGCAGTGGTGGCGGTGGTGGAGGTGACGGCGCAGCAACGACAACTGATACTACGACTGATACTACCGCCCCGGAAGATGTTACGTCTTTATCGGCACAGCCGGGTGATAACAAGGTTAGCCTATCCTGGACTGCAAGCGCCAACAGCGAGAGCGATCTGGCGGGGCAAAAGGTCTATTATAGTTCTGATGGCGGGACTACTTATACCACAGCTGAATCTGCACTGAGTGCCTCGGCAACGAGCTATGAAGTCACAGGATTGACGAATGGGACTTCATACAAATTCAAGGTTACCTGTTATGATGAGGTCCCCAATGAAAGCTCAGGTGCAACGGTTTCGTGTTATGCCAATGCTGCGCTGAGTGATTCAGATATGCCGGTTCAAAGCGGTCTGACGGATGGCGGAGTGGCCAGAACCGCCACGCAAACGATGACGGGCACCGTACCAAACCCCACTGGTTCAAGTGATACCTATGGCGGGAAGGCCTACCTTGTTCTAAACGGCGACAGGATTCCTATCGATGTGACGAGGTCAGGAAGCAGTTCAAGCAGTGGGCTTAGGAGAATAATCTACAAGGATGGAAAAGAATACGATTTGGATGATACCAAGGCAATCGATCCTGCTATCCTTTCAAAACTGTCTGCAAGAAATGGCGATGACGTTACATGGGTATTTAGTGTAACGTTTTCTATTAATGCAGGTACTAATACTATCTCTATTGAGGTATATGATCTGAATGATACCCTCTTTGCCAGGACGGAACAGTGGGAAGTGGTAGGCACTGTTGAGCCGACCAGCATGGTCGTTACTCTGTGGTGGAATACCAATCTAACCGATATAGATCTTCATGTCGCCGAGGTGGAGGATGACACCGCAGTGGCCCACTGCTATTACGGCAACATGTCGGCGGGGGACATGGTGCTTGACTACGATGACGTGGACGGATACGGACCGGAACATATTACAGTAGACAACGTCACGGGCACAAAGACATATGAAATCAGGGTTTATTATTTCGCCGACCATAATGATTCAGACACAACCACAGCCACTACCGCCTATATCACGGCCTCCGTAAACGGTGAAACTAAAATAAGTGACAGCCACTCTATGACCTCTGAAAGCACGACCTCTACCTGGACCACGGGAAGCCACATCTGGGATGTAGGGGAGCTTGAGGTAAGCGGAGCCAACGTATATACTGTAACACTTGACGATCCTGACCTCTCAAACTTCCCAGAGGTTACACTCACCGTCACCGTTGAAGAGCCAAGTACCTCATTAAGCAGCGCCCGGGGCCAGCACGTCTCGGGGTTGACCTCTAGCAACTTTTATGTAATTAATGCCGGCACTGTGATGTCACCAGTTACCGTGACAGAGGGCACCTCCTCATATAGCTTGAAATTTACGGATATTACCGCCGGTGCTCGGGATATTTATGTCTATGTCTATGTCCCCGCAGAAGGCGACAACCCCATGAAGGGAGGTCTCTCAAACACCAAGACATATGGCACCAACTATGCCCTCTTGGTCGGACTCAACGAGTATCCTCCTGCGGCTACAACCGTTAACACCTGGGACAGGGCTAGTACCTACATCGACGTAGAACCGAACGTTCCAGCAAGTGCAACAAGCGTTGAATCAAATGAATTTACATGTTACTTTTATACTGGCGATACACTTAAGGCAACAGTAGCCCCGGATACAGCACAATCACAGGGAGCAGGTGTATATAGATTATTCTATACGGCACCAGCAAGTCATAGTGATCATGACGGAGTCATAGTAAAATATCTAAAAGAATCCTGGCTCAGTAATTGTATAAATGATATCACAGATCTGGAAGCAGCCCTCAAGGCCACAGCTACCTCGATGACTAACAGCGCGTGGCTGGATGAAAACATCTATACATTAACCAATAGTGGGGCCACGGAGACTGCTATCACCAATAAGATCAGTGAAATAGCTAATGCAATGGAAAAATGCGACCTCTTTCTGTTTCACTTCTCAGGACACGGAAGCGGCAATCCTGCTGATGGAGACGGAAGCCAGTATCTCTGCGCCTATGAGGATGCTAATTGGATTTCAGTCACCGATCTATCCAATGCCCTTGTTAACATACCAAAGCCCGGAACCACTTCCTATATCACCAATGTCTTTGTATTCATGGATGCATGCCATAGTGGTAACTTCATTGGCAAGGGGGTGGAAAGAGGTTTTGGCGCAGAAGTGGATAGGACAATAGTCCCACGGTTCCGTCCCTTCATGCCCCAGCGCGAGGAGGAGCCTTCCATTTACGGTCCTTTGAAGTTCTCGAGGGATCTCCGCGACCTTACTGGTAACAACCTGTTTGTGATGACCGCTGTGACAGGGGACAAATCGGCCTGGGATGATAGCACGTTGGGAAATGGTGTCTTTACCTACTACCTTGTAGAAGGCATCGATGTTACTGGTAAATATATATCAGCAGCTTCAGCCAACACCAATAATGACACCTGGGTAACCGCAGAAGAGGCATTTACCTATCTTGATCCTAAAGCCGAGGCCTGGGTATCAACTGCCCATGGGTTTCCCGCTGATGCAGTTCAAGATGCACAGCTTCAGGATAACAGCACCGCTACATCAAGCCGGCTCATCTATAACTGGTAATAGTTTGGCCCGCTTCCCTTTCGGGGAAGCGGGCCAAACTTTAAGGAAGCAAAATCATGAAAACCAGGATAACCCTCTTTAACCTAACTATTCTGACATTTTGTCTGATTTTCCTATTCTGCTCAAATGAAGTACTTGCCGGGGGCCGATCAAAGCCAGCCAAACATGTGCTTTCTGATTCTATCCTTTTCACCTCGTGGTATAGGAATGGCGTAGTAAATGTAGCCGTATGTAATGTCTCCGATAATACCCATTCTCTTAAAATTGCAACAGGAACCTACGATGTAGAAAGGCACATATATGCAAGCCAGGTTGTAGAAATGTCACCTCGCTCAATAAAGTTGACATATTTTCCGCTTCTAAAGCAAAAGACATCAAGGGGAGATCTTAAGGCATCTGATTATATCTTTGTGTTTAATGAAGATCCCGGAACCCATGGCATCATAGGATTTAAGACTATTCAGAACATCTATGCTCAATACGCGAATGCATCGTTGGATAATTTTCTTGTAGCTTCAAGAGAGAAAGTACGATTCAGCTATACAATGGAACCCGATCAGGCCTTGAGATTAATTTTTATTTCAAAGTTACTAAAGATCAACGGCAATGAGCTTATCCCGGGTGAACCGGCGAAGAGAACACTATGTGCAGCTACTATTGAAGATATCAGGGAACTATCGTTACCGATTTCCTACGAAAAACAACTAATCAATAAGTTAGAAGGAAATTACTGCTTCATCATAAAAAGCGGGTGGGGTGGTACTGCTGCTGTGATATACAATATAGATGAAATATCAACGTGCTCTCTTGTTGCTATCCCTGTCTATCGGTACATATTCGAACCGGGAGGCGGTCTTTCCCAAGGCGGAGGTCGCGGCCTTACTTTCCTGGCTTATAATCCACATGTGATTGAGATAAAAACGCTTTTAAATCTTTCTAACGAGACAACAAAAGGTATCTATCGCCTCAAGGAATGATGCAGGTTAAAAAATCGCTTCACGATTTTATCAACACCTGTCATTGCGAGTCATTCTTTCATCAGGATAAACTCAGCGAAGCAATCTTTACGCAGCACGAGCAAAAAATTAGGTTATCCGATCGTATTATCCGATAGCCCTGTAATATTCCTCTGTTTGAAAGGTAACGGCTCCGGTTAAGGCTAAGGGGGATCCTACTGGAGCTTTCCAACTACCTTTTCTACCTCTTCCAGAATTTTTCCGCTCCTCATGAGCTGCGCCAAGGTCTCTATATCCTTCGACAGGATGCGGTCTTTTTCTAGGTGGGGAACGGCATCGCGGATAATCTTGTAGGCTATCAGGGTTCCTTCCCCTGGTTTTATATTGGTAAAAAGATCCATAGCCTGGGCGCCACACAAAAGCTCAATGGCGATAACATGTTCGGTATTTTTCAATACTTCCCTGCATTTCCGGGCGGAAATGGAGCCCATTGACACATGATCCTCCTTGTTTGCCGAGGTGGGGATAGAGTCAACAGATGCCGGGTGAGACAGGGCCTTGTTTTCAGATACGAGGGATGCGGCCGTATACTGGGCAAGCATGAATCCCGAATTAAGCCCCCCATCGCTCACCAGAAATGCCGGAAGCCCGCTCAACTGCGGGTTCACCAGCCGCTCAATCCGCCGCTCCGAGATGTTCGCCAGCTCCGAAAGGCCGATCGAGAGAAAATCCATGGCGAGCGCTACAGGCTGGCCATGAAAGTTTCCACCCAGCAGGAACTCCTCTGAACCCGAGAATATGAGTGGGTTGTTCGTGGAGGAGTTCATCTCCGTCTCTATCACTTTCTTTGCATAAGCGACGGCGT
>QMLW01000145.1 GCA_003646935.1 Deltaproteobacteria bacterium | reverse complement strand
GGGATACACCGAGAACATCATCGTGCAAAAAGGGATCCTCCCCACGGATATCCATTACATCCAGAAACCGTTTTCCTTTGAAGGCCTGGCGAGGAAGGTGAGGGAGGCGTTGGGGGATTGATGGATTGGCGATTGTTGATTGAGGATTGGCGATTGGGAAAGAAAATGGACGATGGGGAACTGAAGAGACGAACAAAGGCTCTTCCGGGGACAGTTAATCCGTTGTTCGACATTCGTGGCAGCGAATTACCTGGCGGGTCTTCACGCTCAATCAAAACCGGCTGTTATCATCACTTAAACAACGGGCGAGTATGTTGGAGATCACGGAGGCGGAAGTCATACACAGGGCCATAGACAGGCAGATGACCCTTTTGGGCCCCGGTGTCCGGGATCTGTCGGCCCGGAAGCGGCAAAGGCCTGCCTGATGCTGTTCAGAGAGAAAGGATTTATATTCGAGCGGTGAAATCGTGATCACCTTATTCCCGCCTGATCGGAAAAAAGAGGAGACTTGAAATGAACGCAACTCACAAACAACCCACCGTCATGGTGGTGGACGACTCCCCGGACAACCTGACAGTCCTGGAAAAAATGCTACGGGAACAGGGCTACCGGGTCGTGGCCTTCCCCCGGGGCGACCTGGCGCTCAAGGCCGCGGCCAGGAAGCCGCCCGACCTCATCCTGCTGGACATCATGATGCCCGGCATGGACGGCTTCGCGGTGTGCGAGCGGCTCAAGGCCGACGCGACGCTGAAGGAGATCCCGGTGCTCTTCATCAGCGGCCTGTCGGAGACAAGGGACAAGCTGAAGGCCTTTTCCGCGGGCGGCGTGGATTATGTGACCAAACCCTTTCAGCCCGAAGAGGTCCGCGTTCGGGTTAAGACCCACCTGCAATTGCGAGACCTGCGGGTCCAACTGGAGAAGCATAACCGGCGCCTGGAGGATCTGGTAGAGGAGAAGATAAAGGAGATATCCGAATCACAGATGGCGACCATCTACGCGCTGGCAAAGTTGGCCGAGCGCCGCGACGACGAAACGGGCCGGCACTTCGACCCTGTGATCGTAGACGCCTTTACGGCAGTCGCGGCCGAGTTTGCGGAAATCCGTGAGCGTCTGGACGAAGGCGCGAGTTGAAAAAAGTGGAACTCCCTGCATATTCACCCGGTTATAGGAGAACCGGACCCGTATCAGAGGTCATCCCATGAAAAAGCGTATGCCGCGAGATAAGTCCAGATTGCCCCGGTAAAACCAATAATTGCAAGGACGATAAATAAAATGGTTAGGTTAGTCATTATCAGAACCTCCATCAATTACGTAGCCCCATATGAAAAAACCTATAGCTTCCATTATTCCATGTGTGAGACAATATGGAACAGTCTCAAAAAAACCTTTTTAATTTCAATAAGTTGTAGAATTTCCGAGACGTTAAATTATATGGGAAAATGGCTTGATCTAAGGTATACTTAAAAATTAATAGAAACTAACAGGATAAAGGAGATAGATAATGGGAATATCTTTTGATTTGCCTGAGCTTAATATAAGAGAAGATGAATTGAAGCTATTGCTCAGTATAAAGCTTTTAGAGGAGGGCATCGTGTCTTTGGGAAAAGCCGCTGAGATAGCAAGCTATTCTGAAAAGGCTTTTGCGGAAATTCTGGTACACCGAGGTGTCTCACCTTTGAAATATTCAGAGTTAGATATTGATAAAGAGATGAGAAATGCATGAGACAGCTATAGTGGATGCTTCTGCACTCATTGCATTAGAAAAAATCGAGCTTCTTGATATTCTTTGCAAACTCTATCATCAAATTATTCTGACGGATGCGGTTATTAATGAGTTCGGCACACCTACTATTGAGTGCTATTCTATCAGAAAGGTTAAAAGTCCAATGGTTAAACTTCTCCTAAATGAATCGAATTTAGGCAAAGGAGAGGCTGAAGTTATAGCATTGGCCAGCGAAACCGGAATAAGAATGATAGTAGATGATCTAAAGGCTCGAAAAGTTGCTGAGACGCTAAATTTGAATCTTACTGGCACAATAGGAGTTTTGCTCAAGGCCGAAAAACTGCAATTAATAGATAGTGCTTATGACAAAACAAAAGAGCTCCGGGATAAAGGTTTCCGTGTGTCGGATCAATTATTAGATAAAATATCCGAATTTAAGATATCGGTTTAGATTTTACTACGAGATAATTGATTTATATGAATCCAAATTTCAAATTTCCAGTTTCAAGTTTCAAATTTCCAGTTTCCAGTTCCAAATTTCCAGTTCCAAATTTCAAGTTTCAAATTTCAAATTTCAAGTTTCCAGTAACGAATAAATGGGGGTAATAAGAATGGAGCCATTAGCACCCAATAGCATACGGCGATTTTCTCCGATGAATAAGCAAGGTGGAGCACAGATCTTGATTGTGGACGATGATGAATCCATCTGTCGCTTCCTAAACAGCCTGCTTAATAAGAAGGGGTATGAATGTACCACAGCCACAAGTGCAGCAGATGCCCGCAAGTACATGAATGCACAGAATTTCGATCTGATCCTCTGCGACATAAATATGCCGGGTGAGTCAGGGATGGAATTTATCCGCTATAGCCTTGCCGAGTATCCTGAAACAGCGGTCATCATGGTAACCGCCGTTGATGATCCGGAGATAGCGGATACCGCCTTGGAAATAGGGGCCTATGGTTACATCATTAAACCCTTTAAGCCCAATGAGCTCATGATAAATGTGGACAATGCGTTGCGGCGCCGAAAGCTGGAGATCGACAACCGGCTTCATCGTGAGAACCTGGAAAAAGTGGTTTTAGAGCGCACTGAAGAACTACAAGTCACCCTGAACGATCTGCAAAACACCATGGATGGGATCATACGGGCAATGGCAAAGACCGTGGAAATGAGAGATCCTTACACAGCCGGTCATCAAAGGCGGGTATCCAGATTAGCGGGTGCAATAGCACAAGAGGTGGACCTTCCAGAAAACCAAATCCATGGCATCAAGATGGCGGGGCATATCCATGATCTGGGAAAATTATCCGTACCGGCAGAGATTCTCAGCAAGCCGGATAGGTTAACCGACGTTGAATTCAGCCTGATAAAGGCTCATCCTCAAGAAGGCTATGATATCTTGAAGGGGATAGACTTTCCATGGCCGATCGCGCAAATCGTGTATCAGCATCACGAAAGGATGGATGGTTCTGGATATCCTCAAGGGCTTTCAGGCGAGGGGATTCTATTGGAAGCAAGAATCATGGCTGTGGCCGATGTGGTTGAGGCCATGTCGTCTCACCGGCCGTACCGGCCCGCTCTTGGTATAGAGGCAGCCTTAGAGGAAATTTCAAAAAATAGTGGAGTTCATTATGACCCTGATGCAGTAGATGCCTGTTTGAGGCTATTCAAAGAAAAAGGGTTTGAGTTGAGTAAAAGAAATTATGACTATTGAGCCACCAGGCACAAAGACCTGCCCGACGCCCACCTGCCGTACTGTGGGCAGGGACGGTAGGCGGGAATGCTGGATATAGTTTGAATAGAGGAGCTTTCTCCTTAATCTTTAGTATCGGTGCCCATGAATCTCAAAAACAAAGAGATATTGGTAAAGATAGTCTATTACGGGCCTGATAGAAGTGGAAAAACAGCCAACTTAGAATACATATATGATAGATATAAGCACCGTGTAAGCCCAGATAAGGTCATGGTAAAAAAACTTGGAGATAGAACACTTCTTCTCGATTTTCTGCCGTTGGAGGTCGGAAAAATAAAGGACTATAATGTAAGAGTTCAGTTTTACACGGTGCCTGGCCACCTCAAGAATAACGCCACCAGGAAATTGGTTCTGAAGGGAGCGGACGGTATTGTCTTTGTAGCAGACTCCATGGTGGTGCGGAGGGAAAAGAATATTCTTTCTTTCAGGGACCTTCAAAAGAATTTGTCCGCTCATGGAAAGGACATCTCCAAGACCCCTCTTGTGTTTCAATACAACAAGAGAGACCTTAAGGAACAGGGTATTCCCCTCTTACCGGTTGAAACACTTGAAAAGGATCTCAACAACCGGATAAAAGCGCCTTATTTCGAGGCCAGCGCCCTGACCGGGGCAAATGTATTGCCCACCATGCGAAAGGTAATATCACTAACCCTGTCCTCCGTTCAAAAGGAGTTCGAATGAGTATAGAATCCAGAATAAGGGAAGCAGAGGTCTATCATTCCATGGGATTCCTTAAAGAAACCTTGAATATCTACGAGGACATCTTGTCAAATAGCCCAAGGCTTAGTCCCTCTGACATGGAGATCATAAAGGAGAAAATTCACCTCTTAACAGAGGAAATGGAGAACAGTACAAAAAGCCATGCCCGTGACATTACCCCCGAAGATATTTCCATTATCAAGGAGGCGGTCTCAATCCGGGGAACTGTTCCGGAAATTCTGGACAGCGCCTCGGCTCTAAAAGAGCTGGGTCTCATAGAAGAGGCCATTGCTGAATACGGGAAGCTGTTTCACCTGGATTACCCTCCTGAAAGAATTATCCCCGAGCTTACGGAATGTCTCTTCAAAATCTATCCCCCCTTTAAGGTCATTGAGCATATAGAAAACTTTATCAATGAGCAGAACCTGAGCGACCAGGATAGGGCAAGGATCAAATTCATGCTGGGCCTGGAGATGGAGAAGAGGGACAATAAGGATCTGGCCCTTGAGCTCTACCGGTCCGCCGAGAATATGGACCCTGCAAATGTGGAGATAAAGGATAGGCTTTCTTCTTTAGTGGGCAGTCTCGTTTCGGGATCGCGATATGACTACCTTATCACTAAAAAGATGGTTACGGCCGAGCAGCTACAGAAGGCACTGGCTATCTCAAAAAAAACGAGAAAGAGTGTGGAATTCGTTCTGATTGATCATTTCAAGGTAAACAAAGAAGAGGTGGGGAAATCCCTCTCATTATTCTATAACTGTCCTTTCAAAAGCTTTGACCCAGGAACGCCCATTCCTGTTGAGCTTATAAGAAATATGAAAAAGTCTTTCCTGCTGCATGACCTATGGGTTCCCTTGAGCTGGAGCAAGGATGGAGTAGAGATACTCCTCGATGACCCCAGGGATCTCACAAAAACCGACCAGATCAGCAGCCTGATGAAGACCAAGAAGATAATTATATTCGTGGGGATCAAAGAGGATATAGAACAATTCATAACGCACTTTTTTGACACAAAGCCAGAAGAGGCCGTTGAAGATATGATTGAAGAGCTGGACATGATCCCCGATGTCTCCTTTGAGGAAGAGGGTGTGGAGGAGGAGCAGGAGGAGGAAGGGGTTGATGAGTCCTCCGGAACGGTGGTGAGGCTGGTTGATCAGATTCTGGTTGCTGCTTACAGAAAAAATGCCTCCGATATCCATATAGAACCCTCGCCAGTTACCAAGAAGACCGGCATCCGCTTTCGTATGGACGGCGTCTGCCAAGAGTATTTGCAGGCTCCTAACTCCATGGCCAAGGGAATACTTTCAAGGATCAAGATCATGGCGGGCCTTGACATCGCCGAAAGACGCTTGCCCCAGGACGGAAAGATTAAATTCAGACGTAAGGGTGTTCCCCCTTTTGAATTGCGGGTTGCTACCCTTCCTACCGCCGGTGGATATGAAGACGCTGTATTGAGAATTCTGGCCAAGGCCGGCGCTATGAAGCTGGAGGAGATGGGGTTGAGTGAGCGGAATCTGCGTATTATGAAAAAGATCATTTCCCAGCCCTACGGCCTGATACTGGTGGTGGGCCCCACTGGTTCAGGTAAGACAACTACCCTCCATTCTGCCCTTGGATATATCAACAAACCGAGTGTTAAAATCTGGACGGCCGAGGATCCCGTTGCGCGCACCCAGCCCGGACTGAGACAGGTAGAAGCAAACCCAAGGATCGGGCTCGATCTTGCAAGGCTCATGCACGCCTTTCTAAGCGCCAACCCCAATGTTATCATGAT
>QMLW01000144.1 GCA_003646935.1 Deltaproteobacteria bacterium | reverse complement strand
GAAAGAACGAGTTCCCTCGAGGGATATTTCCGTTTCAGGGCCTCGAGCAGCGGAATCGAAGAGAGCACCTCCCCAACTGAAAGTGCATGAACCCACAGCCTTCCTGCTGCTGATTCGGCTAGATTTGGCAACCCTAGTGCAAGCCTTTCTCGTAAGCGAATCCTATCGCGTAATGGGTAGAGAACCGGGAAAAACAGGGTGAGCAAAAGGGTAGCAAGAAAGTGGTATACCAGAAGCATCGCTCGTTACTCGTCTCTTGTCTCTCGTTACCCGCCAATTTGATAGTTTAGGAATTTCCTTTTTTCACAGCGGCGAAGCCGCGTTCTATAAAATCGCGAAGCGATTTTATAACTCGAAACCGGTGCTATGCAACGAGCAACGAGTTTATGCATTGACGGGCAGCTCAATTATGAACTTGGTGCCTTTTGGTTTGTTGTCTTCAACCCGTATGAATCCTTTGTGATCGCTCACAATCGTATTCGCGATGGTGAGGCCCAATCCCGTACCGGATTTCTTCGTGGAGAAATATGGCTCGAAGAGCCTTGCCTTATCCGCATCGGGTATTCCCAAACCGGTATCCATGACCTCAATCCTCACTGCCTTTGATGCCTTATCATACGCAAGCGTGACTGTTATTTTCCCCTTCTTGGGTATTGCGGCTACGGCATTATCAAAAAGGTTGATCATTACCCTTTTGATCTGTTCCTTATCGAGTTTCAAAACGGGGATATCGTCATTGTCAACAAAGGTGAAGGTAATGTTCTTATGCGTATCCTTATACAATAAGATTGCATCCTCAATAATGGGCTTTATGTTGTCAGACACGAGGCGAGAAGCCGGCATGCGGGCGAAATTGGAAAACTCATTCACCAAAACCTTTAGTTCCTCAACGTTATCTATGATCAATCTCGTGCATTCATCGAACACATGGCCATCTTCCCTTGCCAAACGCTCACCGTACTTCCGTCTTAGTCGCTGTGCGGAGAGTTGAATTGGGGTTAAGGGATTTTTAACCTCGTGGGCAATACGTCTGGCTATTTCTCTCCACGCAGCCAATCTCTGTGCTCTCTCCAATTCACTCAGATCCTCGAAAACCGCGACTAGGCCGAGATAGTTGCTTTGTTCATCGCTCAGAACGTTCAATGAAACGAGAAGCTTTAATGAGCGGCCCTTTAGGGCGATGTTAATCTCCCTCTGCAGGAATCCCTTATTAAAGAGGCCCTTGTCAGCCATGAATCCGCTGATGATCGAGCGGTATTTATGGCCCAAGATATCCTGATAATTTTTCCCTATGATATCTTTCCCGGAGATATCGAGCATCTTCTCCGCGGACTTATTTATCGTGGTAATCACACCTTGAGAATCCGCGGATATCACGCCAGCAGCCACATTCTCTAAAATCGTCTCGGTATAGAGACGCCGCTGATCCGCCTCTTTCTTGCTTTTTATCAGATCCCTATTCGCCGAATCGAGTTTTCTTTTGCCCTCCTTGAGATCCTTTGTCATCTTGTTGAATGACTCCACCAGGATGCCCATCTCATCCCGCGGTTCCAGGGCTATTTTAAAGCTGTAATCGCCAGAGGCGATCCTGTCTGTGGCCTTGGCGAGTTCTTCTATAGGGACCGTGATGCCCTTGGACAGGTAAAATCCAAACCAAATGGCGGAAAAAATCACCAGAAGCGTCACGAGAGACAAGGTGATCAGCTGGCTCAGTTTTATAGGCCCCTTGAGCATCTTCAGTTGTCTGTATCCCTGCAATCCCTTATTGATTGTCGCCAGCCTCGTCAGTATGACTCCGGGAACGAATTTAGCTATAACTAGCGCTCCCACCTGCGCCTTTGTCTCTGTTCGAGAGAAAATAGGCACAATACCCCGCACCAAATCCCCATGTGAGGATGTTTGGATGAGCTTTATGTCGGTGGAGTCCTTGAAGCTCTTGCGGAGCACATCGATGCTCAGATCTTTGAAGGGCTTTAAATCTACCGTATTATCGAAGGATGAGGCCCGTTGAAGCAATTTCGATGAGAAGATCTGGATGGCAGCGAGTTTATATTCCCTCCGCTTCTCATCGATGAATGCCTGTAGCTTATCCTGCTTTACAACCAACATGTACCCCTCGTGGGTGATGACAGAGCTCAACGTATTTCCAAACCCCAGAACCTCATCTCCTATCCTGTTATAGTAGTCCTGGCCCACCTCAATGGATTTCTGAAGGGACTGTTCGATCTGAAGATTAAACCAATAGTCGATGGATAGAAAGATAAACTGCACCGAGACGAAGAAGATGATTATCGTGGGAAGCAACGAGAGGATCACAAAGGCGAACACGAGCTTGGCCCGAAGACCTGAGCCCATGAACTTCTTTTTCCTCTCGAAGACGAGCTTGACCAGATTCCGCATGGTCAAGTAAAGGAGAACAAGAACGAGTATGACGTTGATGTTTATCAGGGCGAAGACAAGGATGCTGTCAGCAATCGGCAACTCAATGCCGAGATCTAATATTTTGGTCCCTAAATAGGTAAGCAGGATAACGATAGGCAGGACAATGCCTATGACGATGATTTCTCGCCTACGCCTTTTTTGGTCCTGGCTTCTGGTTTTAGTACGCTTCACCATTTCCCTCAATACTTGAACACCACGGAATACCAGTCGGTCTCAAAATCCCATAGGGAGAGAAAAAATAACACGTAGTCCAGGTAAAAGGGCAACTCGATCTTATCAAGTTCCGCCTTCAAGCGCAGCTGGTAATGAGAACCTCTCCGCAATTTATCGAGCCTGGCCACCTTGAGGGCGACGACTTCTGCCATCAGTTTATTTGCTTCTTCGGCGTCCTTCGTGGTGATCTTCTCGTCATTGTGTTCCGGCAAGGACACATGGAACTCGTTCTTCAGGGTGTTATATTCCACCTTGTGGGTGAGCCTGATATCGGCCACCTTTCTATCAAACCATGCATTCCGTACCTCATAGAGCTTTACAATAAAGGTAAACGTGGTTTGAATCCCATTCATGATAGCCCTGTTCATATCCTCCGTGAAGCAGTCCTCCACGTTGAAGTACACGATGAGATGATCATTGGTGTTCGTGACGATTACATCCTCCAACCTAGCCTCCCTTGCTGAGGAGAGTCCCGGAAGAAAAAGGGAGAAAAACAATAGAACCAGGCTGAAATGGATGACTTTTCGGAACATGATAAACGGAATGGCAATCCCTTTAAACAAATGAACGTATCAGCATGCGTGGCTGCATTTTTCTTTTGAAGCAGTAAGCAGATGTTCTTAAACCATGAATTGATTTACATGGTAGTGCGTTTCTTTCACGAGCCGTCATACTGCCACATTGTTGGTATCATAGAAAAAAGGCGGGATGAATGCAAGACTTAAAGAATGGGATCGGCTGGGAATAGAGTCAATCGGAAGAGCAGGCAGTTGCTGGTGATCTGTGCGCACGCATGAAGCAGTAACGCTTTTCTAAACGCATTAGGCAGGGGCGAATCCGAGAAATCCAAGGGATGGTATCCTCACATTTCTCTTGCCGTAGTCCTCGTTGTTTTTCAATTGCAGTTCTTCCCAGCAGTTCTCATGCGTCATAAAGGCCTTGAGCAATTCCTGATTGAAGGAATGTCCCGATCTCTCTACCACGAAGTGTCCGATTACGGTAACGCCGAGAATCGCTAGGTCACCGATAAAATCGAGAAGCTTATGTCGCACGAATTCGTTTTTATACCGTAGGCCATCGTCGTTGAGAACCCTGGTCTCATCGACCACGATTGCGTTTTCGAGCGAACCACCCTTAGCGAGACCGTTGTCCCATAGCGTTTGCACGTCTCTGAGAAAGCCAAAGGTTCGTGCTCTGCTGATCTCACGTATGAACGCGGATTTGGAGAAGGCCATATCATAAGACTGGTCTTTGATCAAGGGATGATCGAAATCGATCCTGTAGGTTATCCTCAGCTCATCGGATGGATGAAGCTGAACTGATCTGTTGCCATCGATAACCATAACCGGCTTTTTTACCAGGAGGAACCTCTTATAGCCCTCCTGCAGTGCAACGCCGGCGCTGTCGAGAAGATCGACAAAGGGTGCGGAGCTGCCATCCATAATGGGGACTTCTTCGCCGTCGATCTGAACCAATGCATTATCTATGCCCATACCGAAGAAGGCGGCCATAAGATGTTCTACCGTGGATATCCTATAGCCGTTCATACCAATGGTGGTAGCCATGTTGGTGTGAGTGACATTATCGAAGGAAGCACGGATCTTACATGCATCCGAGGTATCGAGGCGTTCAAAGATAATGCCGCTGTCGGCTGGTGCGGGTTTAATGGTTACACACACATTCTTGCCGGAGTGGAGCCCTATGCCAGTACAGCTAATCTCCTTCGCTACTGTCCTTTGTCTAGAATCCATAACCTCTCTTGGGGAATAGATTGCTCATCACTAGTGATACAAGCCGACATTGTATTTATAGCAAATAGCGTGCCACTGAAATAAATTGGATCGTAATAAGTAGTTCAATGTGCTAACTATTTGAATTTTATAAGTAATTTCTAGAAGGCAATAATTCCCTCAAGCAACGATCACACCGAGCCATTGTGGCAATTTTTCCACATGATTTGTGTCCATCTGATATAATGATAATAAGGATTGTTGGGTCCAACACGCTGAAGGACGATCCATATTATCTGATTTTAAATCGAATAGCAATACGTGAAAACTCAGAGCTGCACGAGCCTTCGTAGCAAACGAGGCAAC
Source organism: Deltaproteobacteria bacterium (assembly GCA_003646935.1). Lineage (GTDB taxonomy): Bacteria > Desulfobacterota > DSM-4660 > Desulfatiglandales > B25-G16 > B25-G16. The sequence continues at coordinate 1,243 of QMLW01000144.1, read as the reverse complement.
GTTTCTGACACATGCGAACTTTATGAAGACCTTATTTTTTCCTTGTATTAGAGTGGAACTTACCTCTACAATCTATCTCATGTCTACTGTTCACCGTTATGTTATATTCGCTATAATCCTCCTGCTCATCTGCAGCTGCTATCCCTTTATCAAGAGGGAGGTGAAAGAGCCCGCCAAGGCCCTCAAGAAGGTGAGATACTTCTGGCCAGAATTCTATGATGATATGGACATCGATTCACTGGAGCTTGCCATAGGCAGGAGCCTGCAGTACTACGAAAGGCTTGGTGACGATGAGACTTTCAGCTTTGGGCCAGATGTGTTTCCCGTTTCTCATATGAAAAGATCCATGAGAACCTTCCAGCGGATTATACGGCAAAACCCGGATATCAAAAGGTTAAATCGGGAGTTGAAAAAGAAATTCTTGCTCTACAAGGCATCCGGCTCATGGCGTGATGGAAAGGTCCTTTTCACGGGATACTATGAACCGATCCTCGATGGTAGTCTCGTTCCTGATTCCACATACAGGTATCCCCTTTACCGGAAGCCGGAGGACCTTCTTAGAATCGATCTAGGGCTTTTTCGCCCTAAGTTTTCCGGGCAGCGCCTTATTGCGAGGATAGACGATCACGATATTATCCCCTATTACACCAGGGAAGAGATAGTTGCGGGGAAGGCCTTAGAGGGAAGGGGTCTAGAGCTCGCCTGGCTTAAGGATCCCCTCGATCTCGCCATATTGCAGATTCAGGGCTCGGGCATGGTCCGACTCTCCAATACCCATACGATACGGGTTGGGTATAGCGCAGCTAATGGGCATCCCTACAGAAGCATTGGCAGATATATGATAGATAAGGGATATATCCAAGATGAAGAGCTCTCCCTTCAGACGATCAGGTCCTTTCTCAAGGATAACCCAGACATAAAAGAGGAAATACTGAGCGTTAATCCATCCTATGTGTTTTTTCAAGTGCTCGATGACGAGGGACCCCTGGGCAATATCGGTGTGCCCTTAACGCCGGGGAGATCTCTGGCACTTGACGATAGGTTGTTTCCGAAGGGGGCCCTTGTATTTATTCGAACCGAGAAACCTGTTGTGCGAGAGGACGGGGAGATTGTTGAGTGGGTGCGTTTTTCTCGATTTCTCATGAATCAAGATACCGGTGGTGTGATTAAGGGCACGGGAAGGGCTGATATTTTTTGGGGCAACGATACCTATGCGGAGCTAGCCGCCGGCCACCTTAAACAT
>QMLW01000143.1 GCA_003646935.1 Deltaproteobacteria bacterium | reverse complement strand
ATATTGCCCTGTCTTCCTATGCCGCCCAACACGGTCTCACCGTGAAGGAGAGCGGCCTGTTTCCCAAAAAGGGGAACATACCGGGATTTGGAACGGACGAAAAGCTGAAGCAGGCGATCTACTCCCTGAACAAGGGGGAGATAAGCGAGATACTGGAGCACGAGGGCAAATACTACATCTTCCAGGTGATCGACACCAAGGATTCCTATATCCCCACCATGAGCGAGGTGGCCGATCAGCTGAGCAAGGATGTGGAAGATCATCTGAGCCTTGAGGCCGCAAAAAAACAGGCGGAGAAATACCTTGAGGAACTAAGGGGAGGGGCTGGCTGGCAGGAGCTCTCCAAGAGAAAGAACACGAGCATACAGGAAACAGGTTTCTTTAGCAGGGGCGGGAATATTCCCACCATAGGCTATGCGCCAGCTGTATCAGAGGCTGCCTTTCTCCTGTCCGATGAGACGAGGTATCCGGATCAGCCTTTCACAGCACATAACAAGGTATATGTCATCCGATGGCTCGGCAGAGAGGGCATCGACAGGGATGAGCTTGAAAAGGAAAAGAAGGACTTCGCCCAAGTCCTGGAGGCCTCAAAGGAGCGGAGGGTGTCGAGCAAATGGCTTCAGTCCCTTAGAGACAGGGCAAAGATAAAGATGGCAACACCCATGAGTGAGATATAGGGCATCGTAGATTCTTGCCCAGCTTCTTTATTATTGCCTTATCGGGTTTCTCGCCTAGTTTATTCGACCTTAAGCGAGTGAATGACGTGACCCCCTCTGGTGGACTCCCATATGACGATAACCCGGTCACCAACCTGAAAATCTTCCAACCGCGCCGATTGGCCACCCCTTTTCAAGATAGCACCGGAGGAAATTGATCCACCTATGGTGAACTTCTTTTCTGAAAAAGGCACCTCAATGACCGCGGTTTGATACGTGTGGTCAAGAGCCGTGAGCTCGCCTCTCATCCGGTATTTTTTCTCACCAGCCCAGGATGCTAAACTGACGAGCGTTACCTCGCATTCAGAAATCGCTTGATCCTTCTCCGTGATCACATTCCGGAGTTCAGCAATGCGCTCTTTAGCGCTTTCAAGTTGCCCAAGGCGTTCGGCATTCTGTTTCAATTGATCCTGGAGCGAGGCGATTTCTCGGTTCATTTGGGTGACTTTCCCTTGCAACCCAGACAGCTTATTCTCGCTGATGAGAAGCGCGTCATGTGTATCAATATACTTCTGATAGAATATAAATCCGGACACAATGGCTGCTGCTAGGGCCACTGACAGAGCTACAATAACGATATTTCTCATTGCTATCCCCCGAACTAGGGTGAAAATTCTTTAATCTTTCAAAATTATCTTGACATGTTTCGGGGATACATGTTTATTTCTGGGCGTAAATCGTGGATTACAGACAAGGAGAGATAACCGTGAAATCAGTAAAGGCCAGCGTCATGATCTTGCTTATGGTATCACTCGCATCTGTTGCCTGCCCCCCCGGTGTTCAGGCAAAAGACGTGGTGGAAAGCTCCTATCACGGCCAGCTCGGGAGGAGTCCGGCCCTCGGCGGTTGGGGAAACGGCCTTGGCATGTTGGAGAAGTGGTGTGCACTCCCAAACTTTAGCTTTGAAAAACAGGGAAGGATCAAGGGGTGGATGGAACAATGTGGGAAGTGCCACACCTCCTCTTATCGCGATCCTGCAACGGGAAAGACAGACTGTACGCTCTGCCATGAGACCAGGGACGGCAAAGGAGAACCGACCATAGCACAATGCGTAAAGTGCCATATCAAGGATTATGCCAAAAGAGGGGACATGTTCGATGAAGAACACGATGTTCATATAGCGGTGGGAATGAGGTGTCATGACTGCCATGAGAGGCTCACGGATCCCCACAGCGACCACCAGTTCGCAAAGGGATATGCCATCGACACTACTGAGGACACCATGGAGGGAAGCCTCTCGTGCCTAACATGCCATGAGGAAAAGCCCCACTATAAGGTCGACGAAGGCGATATCCTGGACAGCAAACACGTCAACAAAATCGCCTGCGTCACCTGCCATACCGGACCAAGGCCCGGAAAGGCCATAAAGAGCAGAACTTGGAATGAATTTACCAAAGATGGAAAACCGGTCACGAAAATGAAGGCGCCGGGATGGATTCCGAACCATACATGGTACACGGGAAAGAAGCTCGGCCATCTGCCTATCTTAGGATCAACGGACCTTATGGCCAAGATATACCCCTTTAATGTGATAGAGGTAACGTGGTTCATAGAAACAAGCGGTTCAGAACTCGACGACGTTATTATTGTCCCTGAAGTCAAGGCAGCGGATGCGAATAATGACGGAGTAACCACGGTGGAGGAAATGCGGAAATACCAGAAGGGGAAATACAGCGATGCCACGCTGGTTACCAGGGAATTCAACTTCAGCGTGAGCCACTCAATTCTTCCCGGCAAGGAGGCCTTCAACTGTTTTGACTGCCACGGAAAAAACGCCTATGTCCTCAACTGGGAAGAGCTTGGCTATGTGAAAGATCCCCTTGAGTAGCGGTCTCCGGTAAGTTCAAAAGATCCAAATGCCCTCCCTCTTGCAGAGAGGAGGGCATTTTTGTATGATCATGAAGGAACATGGGGTCAGTCGCCTGTAGTACGTGGTCCGTTGATAAGGAAAGCGTCGTGGGCCGATAAAAAAGGTGCGGAAAAGCCTTAAAGCCCTCATGTCAAAAGCCTGAAAAAAGAAAAGACAAACCTTGCCCGTTACAATAGGATAACGGTCACGGACTAGGGACAACGAACATCCAACGGAGGTGATTCTATGGGCATGAAAGAGGAACTTGGCGGGGCCCTTAAGGGAGCGGCAAGGGTAGTGCCGGGGATTGGCCCGTACCAGGACAAGGAATCGATCAGGGAGAGTGACAAGAAACTAAGGGAATTCCTCAGCTCCCAGCTATCTGACCACATGAAAGCCATTGAGAGGCTGAAGACCGACATTGCTCAAGGAGGATCGCTTTCATTCTTTTCTGCAACAACTGCGGGGAGAAGATAACGTAATCTTTTGAAACCGAAGACTGAGAATTGCTCATGGAGGATTTCTATGCGGTAAAGCCGCATTATCTAATCCCGCAAAGTAATGGTATCCCTTGTAACGAGCAACAAGCAACCAGAAACAAGCAACCAATATATATGGATATCGCCGTTACCTGCCCCCAATGCGGTGCCGAGGTTGACCTCGCTGAAGAGGACACCGTGTTCAAGTGCCTCTACTGCGGTTCGACCCTCAAGCCCACCGGCAGAAATCAGGTGCAATCATTTTTCATCTCCCCACGAGAGAATGCCCGGAAGGTGGGAGAGGCCCTGCTCCGTGCCTTAAAGGGCAAGGATGTAAGGGGACGAAGATCGCCGAACACCACATCGTGTACGCACCCTACTGGCGTGTGAGCGGCATGTTCTTCCAGTGGATCTTTGGCAGAGAGCACTATAAGGCCTCATACGGTACGAGCGCATGGGAAAGCTTCAAAAAGCTCAGGTCAAACCTGTGGTTTCGAACCTTTCCGGCCTTTGACACATCCAAATGGGGACTTCCCTCCATCGGGCTGAGGGCACAGGCAGTCAAGGTCTTGCCCTTCAACAAACAGAGGATGGGGAGCGATCCCCTTCTGGTCAGACAAACCGTCCCCTTCAAGGAGGCAGTTAACCTGGTCCGGCATTCCGTGGAAAGCATAGGAACCGCCGATGGCATCGACATAGAGATGGTCAAATTCGAGCTGGTAGGGGAGCGTTACTCGCTGCTCTTCTTTCCCTTCTACTGCTATGCCCTCAAGGGCAGTAAGGGAAAATCCATGCTCCTTGTTGATGCCCTTTCTCACAAGGTCATCAAGGGCACCGTTGATGTTGATGAAATCAAGGGAAATCCGGTGGGAGACAAGATTCCCTACAGGCCTCTCAGGTTCCTTCCCTTTACGTGTCCCAACTGTGGGAGGGACTTTCCACTCAAGCCCCATGCCAAGATTCACGTGTGCGAGAGTTGTGCTCAGGCATGGCAGGAACAGGGGGGCGAGTACGTATCGGTGCCCTACCGGGTCGCTGCGGCGGATGACTCATCTGGTGTGAGTTGGAAATACCTGCCGTTCTGGCGCCTGACCGCTGCTATCAAATCAGGACAGGCACAATACAGGACGCTCAAGGAATTCTTCGAGCTCTTCCCCCTGCCGCGCGTTATGGACGGAGATGCGCTTAAGAAGAGGAATATCTGTTTCTACGTGCCCGCCTTCAGGATACGGGATGTGAGGGCCGTTGATAAATTTGCGGCCCAGCTGACCCGCAAACAGCCTCAATTTACCGAAACCGCGTTCTCCGGAAATGAACAAGACGTACTCTATGACGTCTGGCTGAGCATGAAAGATGCAAAGGAGATGGCCTATGTGCTCCTCTACTCCATGACAAATAAGGATCACAAGAAGACCAAGGATATCGTGAGAGACGCGGAGCTGCATTTTGTCAATGCCAGGTTGTTATGGCTTCCCTTCATGGAGAAGGGTATCTACCTCAGGGAGTCGCAGACCGATTTCGCCTTGCAAAAGAACGCCATTGAGCTTGATTAGATGATCGTCGAACAGATACTGGTAGGCCCCAGGGCCGTGTTCTGCTATATCGTGGGGTGTGAAAAAAATGTGCCTGGTCATCGATCCCGGCGGTTCCGTGGACAAGATCCTGGCCAGGATAAAGGATAGGCGGCTGACCGTAAAATACGTGGTTAACACCCACGACCATATCGATCACTCAAACGATGTAAACGTGCTCATCGACGCCATGACGGGCGGTGGTCTAGAGAGGCGGGTCATGCTCTTTGCGCCAAGCGAATGTCTTGACAGCGAAAACGCAGTGATCTTGCCCTACCTGAGGGGCTTCGTGCAGGACATCGGAATACTCAAACCCAAGCAAATCTACCACCTTGACGATGTGACGTTCACCACCTAGTCGAAACACGAGCACCCCATGGAAACCTATGTGGTAATGTTCCAGCATAACGGCAGGAAGATATCATTCATGGTGGACACCAAGTACTTCCCGGGTTTGATCAACGAGTATGGGGGCTCCCATACCCTGATCATGAACGTAGTGCGGTTCAAACCCCATGAAAGCAGCACGGTAATGCACCTGTGCATCGATGATGTCAAGGAGATCCTCTCAGGGATACGGCCTGAAAAGGCAATCCTCACCCACTTCGGCATGACCATGCTCAAGGTAAAGCCCTGGGAAGTGGCGAGCAGTCTGTCCCATGAGCTGCGCTTGGAGGTTATTGCTGCCTCAGATGGTATGATGTTGGAGCTATAGGACGATACCATTTCAGGGGGTTCACTCCCCTCGGAAAAAAAAGATCTGGTGAGCTTCGCCAGGGTATATAAGGCATTCGAGAGGAAGAACATCGTGTTCGATGTGGTTGAGGAATCCAAGGAGCGGTTCGAGATCCTGGTGAAACGATGCCTGATCTATAAAGCCTTCAACGAACTCGGCATAGCGACCTGACCCAATGGATGTGCGACATTGCGTTCGAATATTTCAGCTGCTACCATCCGAACATGACCTACATGAAGGACCGCATGATTGCGAGAGGGGATTAGACCTGCCACGAGGTCTTTATCTGGCGGTGAAGGTCTTTGCATAGTATTACATCTCCTGGCAACCGATTCTTCCTCCATGATACGCCCGCAATTCTCACGGTAGGCACAATGGAGGAAATATTGTATCCTTAGAGGAGGGTCTTCAGGGTGCGGCCCTTCTGCATAAAAACCCTAAAGAGAAAGGAGGATGCATCATGACCTTGAAGCAGTTGAGGGATTTCTTTGAGGCTCACCATATTCCATTCAAGACCATACCTCATACGCAGACCTTCACCGCTCAGGAAATCGCTGCCGCCGCGCACATTCCGGGAAGGGAGTTGGCCAAGACCGTGATGGTGAAGATCGACGGCACCATGACCATGGCCGTGCTTCCCGCCTCTT
>QMLW01000142.1 GCA_003646935.1 Deltaproteobacteria bacterium | reverse complement strand
GGGCGGGCAGAAACAATATCAATATAAATATTCCTCCAAATGCCTCTATTCCCTTTATGTTTGTCCTCGAGAATCTACCCGAAGACGTGAGTGAATTTACCGTTGAGGCAATAAGTTCTTCCCCTGCTAAGAGATAACGACGAAGTATCCCGGAATCTTAGTCCCTGAGGCACTGCATTACTCCTCTTTCCAAAGGATCATTGTGTTCACGCAATATCATAGTTACCGCATTATGAGCTACTGGCTCCGACACTAAGCGTCGGAGTTATGCATGAAGGAGGAAGGCGCATCAGGGCTGTCTTTTTTAGATATCCTTTCACGGAAGGCCTCTTGCTTATGTGAGCTTCACTTTTGCTCATGAGCCTGAGCCATTCGACGTTGCTCATGGCCATAAGCCTGTTGAAGGGTTTATCGAACGTCGTCGGTTTGAGACGATCTGCTACCGTGTCCTTGGCGGATCTACCTCCCAGCCCAAAGTTAGGGACCGGATCGGGAGACGCGAAGCCCCTGGAATAGTGCATAGGTAGTTTCTTTGGAGTTACAAGCTCAATGCGGTTCGAAAAAAGACTGCTGGTTCCCGCCATTGTCATTCTCATAGCGTTCTTCACGGGTATCACGGGATACATGTTGATAGAGGGCTGGAATTTTTTGGACTCCATCTACATGACGATCATCACGCTATCCACAGTTGGATATGGCGAGGTACATGAGGTCGGTCCTGGTGGACGAATCTTTACGGTCTTCCTGATCCTCTTTGGCATTATGCTGATAACCTACACGGCGGGTTGGGTGACAAAGAACTTCATTGAGGGTGAGCTGCGGGAAATTCTTGGGAGGAGAAAATTGGGCAAACAGATAAAATCCCTAAGGGACCATTATATTATCTGCGGCTACGGAAGGATAGGCAAGATCATCTGTCAAGAGCTTTCCATGAGATTGATCCCACTGGTGATAATCGAGAAGGATGAAAGGGTGAGAAATGAGTTGGAACATGATAACATCCTCTACCTCGATCTCGATGCTACGCAGGAGGAGACCTTGACTAAAGCAGGTGTCGAGAAGGCCAAGGGGTTGATTTCGGTGGTGGGATCCGATCCCGAGAATGTCTACATCTGCCTCACTGCGAGGGGATTGAATCCCGGACTCTTTATCCTTTCAAGAGCAGAGGATGAGGGGAGCGAGACAAAATTGCACCAGGCGGGTGCAAACAAGGTCATTTTACCCTACAGGATAGGTGGACGAAGAATGGCCCAGGCCATTATTAGGCCGACGGTGAGCGATTTTCTTGAATCAGCCATCCACGATCAAAGCTATGAACTTAACATAGAGGAGATAGCGATTGGGGAGGATTCGCAATTGAATAACCTTACCTTGGGGGAATCAGGTATTCGGCAGGAAATGGATATTATCATCATCGGCATAGAACAGAAAGACGGCACCATGGTGTTCAACCCATCTTCACAGACGAAGATCGTGGCAGGCGATATCCTCATTGCCATGGGCAGGAATAGGGATTTAGAAAGGCTTCGAGCGGCCCTTCTTCAAGGGAAAAGCAGCACGGGCGTCTAGGTTAAGGATCATTGCCAAGGGATAAGGATGCCCGCATAACCGCCATCCAGGCAATGGGCATTTTATTGAATTTCACGTTCCAGTAGAGTATACTGCTCTGTCCAGGAAAGACATCCTCATGTCTATCGAATCACGTGTTCCATTATAGGTGAGGCATTTTCCAGAAAGGACTCAATATATATAATCGCGAAGCGATCTCATATATTGGTACATCAGATGGAACAGATACGCTGAGGCAATACGAAGGAGGAGAGATGCTCGATCTAAAATTCGTTCGCACCAACATGGATCGTATAGAGCAGATGTTCAAAGACAGGGGGTATGAGCTTGATCTTTCGAGGTTTCGAACCCTAGATGAGAAGAGGCGCTCCGTGCTCACCGATCTTGAGGAGCTCAGGCATGAGCGTAATACGGTATCAGATAAGATCGCGGTTATGAAAAAGCAAGGAGAGGACGCTTCATCACTTATCTCACAAATGAAGACGGTCTCCGCGAGCATCAAGGAACTTGAGACCGAACTGCCCGAGGTGGTAGATGAGCTGAATAATCTGCTGCTGCTCATTCCAAATATCCCGCATGAGTCGGTTGTCGTGGGTCGGGATCCCGATGATAACCCCGTCATCAGGACGTGGGGAGAGATTAGGGATTTTGAATATCCCCCACTTCCCCATTGGGAGCTGGGTGAGAAGCTCAATATCCTTGATTTCTCTCGTGCAGCCAAGATCGCCGGAAGCAGATTCTCCCTTCAGAGTGGGTTGGGTGCAGCGCTGGAACGGGCGCTTATCAATTTTATGATCGATGTTCACACGAGGTACCATGGTTACAGTGAGACCCTTCCTCCCTTTCTCGTGAACTCCGAAAGCATGACCGGCACTGGACAGCTGCCCAAATTTCGGGAGGACCTGTTCAAGGTGGAAGGCTGGGACTTATTTCTCATACCAACCGCGGAGGTGCCGGTTACCAATATCCACAGGGATGAAATCCTATCCTTTGATGAACTCCCCATTAAATATGTCTCCTATACCCCATGTTTTCGTTCGGAAGCGGGCTCATACGGGAAGGACACGAGGGGCCTCATTCGGCAGCACCAATTCAACAAGGTGGAACTGGTGAAATTCTCCCGCCCGGAGGATTCATATGGCGAATTGGAGGCACTGACCGCTGATGCGGAGGATATCCTGCGGCGCCTGGAGCTGCCTTACCGGGTGGTCTCGCTATGCTCCGGCGATCTCGGGTTCTCAGCGGCGAAGACCTATGATCTCGAGGTATGGCTCCCGGGGCAGCAGCTCTTTAGAGAGATATCCTCATGCAGCAATTTCACGGATTTTCAGGCAAGAAGGGCGAATATCAGGTTTAAGAGGAAAGGGGGAAGCGGCACAGAACTCGTCCATACCCTCAATGGCTCGGGCCTCGCAGTGGGGAGGACGCTTGTGGCGATCCTTGAGAATTACCAACAGGCCGACGGAAGTGTGGCTATTCCAGAGGTGCTCAGGCCATATGTAGGTGATTTATCCACTATAAGGATGGGAGGCTGATATAAAATCGCGGAGCGATTTTACCTGATCCCATCCGGTGGCTCTGAATGGGCGGTAACCGCCCCGTACCTGCTTCCCGCGGCAAAAGAGCTGGCGCTGCCCGCCTGGAAGGTGGTCATCACCTATGCGTGGGGCGATATGCTCACCGATATGATCCAGCCATTCTGGGCCATTGCCATGCTGGCCGTGGTGAAACTCGAGTTCAGGGAGATCATGGGGTGGTTGATGCTGGTCTTCTTCGTATACGCCATTATCACCTCTATAGCCTTCCTGCTGTTGGGATTCATCTAAGGATTGCGTGCAGGGTAGGGCAACGTCAGGGAATGCCATTCCCAGGGGGCTCTACCCTGCACTAGCAAGAGACCGTCAGAGCCGATGTGATCTCAGGGATGAAGGCACAGGGTAACCGTTCTATGAATTTTCCCTAAGCCCTGCGCCTTGTGCCTTAAGCCACATGGCTTAACCGAGGTGGGTCATGTCTAATAGCGGTACTTGTTGGTTTGAGGCGTAGCTTCGCTAGACAGTGCCGACGTTAAAGACATACTGAAGAATCAGATATATGAGGTAGACGCCGAAAAGCCAACCTCCCTGCCATCGTTTGAACCAGCCGTCCCGATTCATGAAGATGAAGAAACGGAACGGGTACAGGATGAGGATCATGGCGGGGAAGTGGAATTTGAAGAAATTCGGTGGAACCGCAAGAGGCCTGGCTGCCGCAGCAGCTCCAATGACAAAGAGGCAGTTCAGCACATCAGCACCCACCACGTTGCCCACCATGATTTCAGGATGCCTCTTTTTAACAGCGGCGATAGCCGTTACCAGCTCTGGCAGAGAAGTACCCAGGGCCACCATAGTGGCGGCAATGACGTCCTCTGGTACGCCCAGCCTATCAGCAAGGCATATTGCACAAGGAATTAATATCCTTGCGCCCAATATTACCAGAACCAGCCCGCCTCCTATCAGCAAACAAGACATACCCAGGCTTATCAATCGGGAATCATCCGTGTCTTCCCCCTCGATAGCCGCTCCATGCTTGGCCCATTGGTAGGTTATATACATATAGCCTGCCAGTAAAAATAAGAAAAAAAAGCCAAGCCATCGGTGCAATATCGGCTCACCTTCAGTGACTCCTGACAATATCATCGAAATCATGACCAGCAATGTTGCTGCTCCTACCTGTACCCAACCAGTGCGATTGAGGATGAAGCGATTCACAGGAACCCTGCTCAGAGCACATATCAAGCCAAAAATCAAGCCGGTATCGGCGATGATGGATCCCACACCGTTGCCCAACGCTAAACCGGGATTGCCCATCCATGCAGCCATCACCGAGACAAATGCCTCTGGCATGGTGGTGCCCAGGGAGATAATCGTGGCACCGATAACGATCCTGGGTAATCCTGTCCGACGGGCGAGGTGAACGACGCCGTCGATCATCCACTCCGCACCCTTCGACAACATGAGGATGCAGAATGCGATCGCCGCCACCAACACAATAGTGGGGGACCCCTGAACGAGATTTTGTAAGAGGGTTTCATCCCCGATCCAACGAAGTATTTCACCGAACATCATTCCTCCTGGCCCGTAAAGCCGATTCTTTCAATATGGCGCATGTACGCTCTTTCGATGGGGCTCAATACGATCATTTAATCATTCAAAAGAAATGGAAATCCCCTTCTTGGCCTTTGATAAAGGGAATGATCTTGACGTTCGATTTCATAAGGCCAAAGGGGTTTTACGTGTGTCATGCGATGAGTGCATGAAAACGGACACGTATATAGAGCATAATCGTCTTGACTTTTCAACCTAAAAAGGAGATTCAACGATAGTATCTTTTTTCAGATCTTCATAAGCGAACGGTTCTTCGTGTGCCTTACGGTATATAGAAAGCCTGTAACATGAGATTATGCCTATGGTACTGATAACTTGTCCCCAGTGCAATTACGCAAGAGACATTCCCCTTGAAAGGATACCCTCTCGGACTCGATGGGTACGATGCCCGAGGTGCGGCAGCAGGTTTGAGTTCGTGAGAAGGGAAGGTGATGGAGAGGAAAAAAAGAGCCTCTCCACGCCGTGGGAGAGACGCATACAGCTTGGGCTGTGGCAGGGAGTAAAACAAACGATAAAGGGAGTGCTCTTTTCGCCCAGAACGGTCTTTTCAACTATGCCGGTGAGGGGTGGATGGAGGGAGCCATTGGCATTCGGGCTCCTAGTGGGCTCCATTGGCAGCATGTTTACCTTTTTCTGGGAATTTTTCGTTGCATCAATGGGATTTCTCAAGCCCTTGTGGGGGGCTTCCACCACCATAGGCTCACCACTCGTGTTCCTGGTCTTCATCTTCCTCGCCCCCCTATTCGTGACGTTTAATCTGTTCATCTCAAGCGCCATCATTCACGTGTTGCTCCTTGTCGTTCGAGGAGGCAAGAATGGATATGAGGCCACCTTCAGGGTGGTTTCTTACTCACAGGCGACGAGGGTATGGAGCGTCATTCCGCTTTTGGGGGGTGCTGTAGGTTGGATTTGGAGGTCTATCGTATACATCATCGGGCTTAAGGAGGCCCAGGAAACCAGTTATGGAAGAGTAATCCTTGCCTTCTCTATCCCGTTTGCCGTACTAATAGTAGTTATCTCAGGTTTCTTCATATTCATAATGCATTTCATTACCATATGAGACGGTGTGGGAGTTTAGTATCCGTAACGTTTATGTCACATCGAATACCCTATAAGAAGGTCCTGAACGAGACACAGTTTTCTGCCGTCACGGCACCGGATGGGCCTATATTGGTTATCGCAGGGGCAGGAAGCGGAAAGACCAGGACGTTGGTCTATCGGGTTGCCTGGCTTGTCGAGGAAGGCGCGCCTCCCCATGAGATTCTGCTTCTCACCTTTACCAGAAAGG
>QMLW01000141.1 GCA_003646935.1 Deltaproteobacteria bacterium | reverse complement strand
TCGGGTGTGAGTAAAAGCCGCCCCTTCATACCCCAGGGTGGAGGGGTTTGTCAATGAGATTTTTGGGGGAGTTATAGGAGCGAAAAAATCAATGAACTTGACTTAGAATTATAGCCATGATTCAATTCACAGGCATGCCTCTATTGCAATGTGCGATAAAAGATGGCAATTTTTTGGGGTGCTATAATTCAAATTTTAGGCACTGAATAATCATGGACATTGGAACGCTCAAGGATCTTATAGAGAAGATAAAGGATGGCACGGTAGGGGTCGATGAGGCCATCACCAGGCTCAGGGACTTGCCCTTTGAGGATATAGGTTTTGCCAGCATTGATCATCACCGAGCCTTGCGAAAGGGGTTCCCCGAGGTTATCTACGGCTGGGGCAAGGAGACAGAGGAGATCGTGGAGATCATCAGGAGGATGAAGGAAAAGGAGGAAAATATCCTGGTTACGAGGCTTACCGAAGATAAGGCGAAGGTCGTGAAGGAGCAGTTTCCTCAGGGGGAGTACTTTCCCAAATCAAAGGTCTTCACCTTGGAAGTGAAGCCTATCGACAGGAGGGGAAAGGGCACTATCCTGGTGATCAGCGCGGGAACGGCGGATATACCCGTTGCTGAGGAGACGGCAATTACCGCGAGGTTCATGGGCAATGAGGTAGAGACCATCTTTGATGTAGGGGTATCGGGGCTCCATCGCATCCTAGGCAAAAGGGATGCCCTTATGGAGGCCTCGGTGATCGTGGTGGTGGCGGGCATGGAGGGGGCCCTTCCCAGCATTGTGGGAGGCCTCGTTGATAAGCCGGTAATAGCGGTTCCCACCAGCACCGGATATGGGGCCAGCTTCAGGGGCCTGTCCGCGCTTTTGGGTATGCTGAACAGCTGCTCGTCCGGGGTGACGGTGGTGAATATCGATAACGGGTTCGGGGCCGGATACGCCGCGAGCCTGATAAATAGATTATAAAAATGCACAAGGCTAAGGGCGCAGGGCAAGAGGCAAAATACCCTATGCCCTTAGCCTTACGCCTCTTACCTGTTTTTTTCTCTTATCTCCCGCACCATGGCCTTTAATGAGCCTACATTTTCGAGGGCCTCGCCGCTCCAGCAGGGAAGAATCGAGTTGTTGTGAAAGAGTGGCTCTGAGGCGAGATCAAACCGCGATGTCTCCACTGCCGCTTTCCATAGCTCCGTATGGGGTATGGGCGAATACTCGCTCAGGTAGGGAATTGCCCCTACCTGTCCCACGTAGGCAATGGTTTTGGCTACCTGCTCATAGCTCTGGCCGGGAAGGCCCATGAGCAGGTAGACGCCGAGCTGATCGGATCGAAACCCTGCCGATTTAAGGAGAGCAACGGCCCTCTCGAATTCGCCGGTGGCAAACTTTCTCCCCAGATGGTCCTGAAGCTGAGGGTCGGAGGTCTCCAATCCCAATCGGATCGTCTTGAAACCCGCTTTAAATAGGAGTTTCGCAACATCCCTGTCGATGTAGGTGATGTGGATTCCATTGGGACAGTGGAATCTGATGTCCAGGTTCCGTCGTAGCACTTCCTCCAAGAAGACGCAGATATGGCGATGGGAGTCAGTGAGAAGGGCATCGTCGTAGAACGCGAAATCCCTTACGCGGTAATGCTTATGCCAGTAGAGGACCTCCTCGAACAACGCAAGGGGATCTCGTTTGAGAAAAGGGGGACTCAGGTAGGGGGAGGCACAGTAGGCGCATCGAAAGGGGCATCCAAAAGAACCTGATATGCATACATACTCGATGTTTGTGAGCAGATCAAAGGCTGGGTATGGGGTGAAGGGTTCTACCTTTTTTTTAAGCTGAAGATTTGGTATAATGGTTTGTAATATGTTATCCAATTTCGCAGGCCAGTATTGGCTTGGGGAGGGGATGACAAAGTCAGCCTGAGAGTGAGTTCTGGCATGCTCAGGGCAGAGCGTGGCGTATATTCCACCGAGCAGGACCGGTACATCCGGGTGCATATCCTTGATGAGGCCTATTGCCTCAAATGCTCCCGGGTACCAGTAGGTCATCAAGGAGGTAACAAGCGCAGCGGCTGGCCGTTTTACGCTCTTCAGATCTTTCTGAAATGCCTGGGGATCAATACCGTAACGGCTATATGGCCTTTGTATGGAGGAGAGCTTCTGGGGTTTGGGCACACGGTGTTTCCAATATTTCCCTGTGCCATACAAACGCCGAAGGGGTTTTTTGGCATATGCAGTTTCACCCATGAGCGGGTGGTGAACATCGAGGCAATCGATGAGGTACACCGAAAGGCCCGATTCCCTGAGGCGGCTCGCCAGGTATAGCAAACCCATTGGTTTTGCCCACAGATCGTAGGCCGCAAAGTCATATATCCAGGGATTGACCAGTAGTACCGTTGGTTTCATGATAGCGTTCGTTGGGTTTGTTATCTGCCCACTCTACGAAGCTGACGAGGCAAGCGGAAGCTTATTAAGTTGTTATTGAACATATCATAATTGTCTAACGCTACGTCATTCCGGCGTAAGCCTGAATCCAGAATGTTTCTGGATGCCGGATCAAAGCCTGCCCTGGACTTGATCCGGGGTCCGGCATGACGAAACGTCAAGACTATTACGAGAAGATTAGTAACACAACAAACTCGAATAACACAACAAACATTACCTATTCCGGTGTGAGGAGATTCATGCGGGCGGTAGTGCAGCGGGTAAAGACGGCAGAGGTGGTAGTTGGCGAAGAGATCGTGGGGAAGATAGGCAGCGGCCTGTTGGTTTTTCTGGGAGTTGGTGAAGGAGATCAAAGCGAGGACGCGGATTACCTGGCATCAAAGGTGGCGAACCTCCGGATCTTCAGCGATAGCAATGATAAGATGAATGTATCCCTGCTGGAGGCAGGTGGCGAGGCCCTCGTTGTATCCCAGTTTACCCTGTGGGGAGACTGTCGAAAGGGCAGGAGACCGTCCTTTGTGCGGGCCGCTGACCCGGCCCTCGCCAATGATCTATATCGAGAGTTCATTGGATTTCTGAGGGAAAAGGGCATCAAGGTGGCCGAGGGAAAATTTCAGGAGATGATGGACGTTCACCTCGTAAACGATGGCCCTGTCACCATGTTGCTTGACAGCGCGAAGACTTTTTAGCCAAAAAGGGTGCAAGGATGAACTACCAGTACCAAGGGGAGGCACAAACAGGGGAAGCCCCCCGGCAAACCGATGAACTCGGCCTGCCCGAGTCAATTGATAAGAAAAAGAAACGTCGAAGGCCGGGGTTATCGGTATGGAAATGGATCTTTTTTATTCTATTCATCCTGTACTTCGTTATCACCGCATATCGTATTCCGTTATTCATTCAATTAGGCGAGTACCTTATTGTGGAACACAAGCCCCAGAAGGCGGACCTTATCGTTTGCCTTGGAGGTCCCGGCGTGGGTAATTCCCTCGCAGCGGTTGATGTCTATCAAAAGGGCCTCGCACCATACATCTTCAAGGCAAAGGAACTCAAGCCCGATGGCCTCGATTACCTGAAGACTAAAATCGAGGATTACCCCACTGCGTTCGACTTGTTTACGATGATAGCAGAGGGTTTTGGGATCCCATCAGAGGCGATACTTTCTCCTGATAAGAGGGTGGGAAGCACCATAGAAGAGGCCAACCTGGTTCGGACATTTGTGCTGGATAAGGGGTATACGTCCATAATAGTAGTCACCTCCCTGATGCACTCTCGTCGTGCATACCTTACCTTCAGGAGGGTTTTCAAGGATTCTGAAGTCAAGATAATATCCCTGCCCTCACATTACCAGCAATTCAACCCAAAGGATTGGTGGAAGAATCGAGCGTACACCAAGGAGCTCATTATCGAGTACCAGAAACTGATCTACTATAAATTCAAGTATCGTATCTGATGTTTGTTGCCAATTGTCCTGTATACGTCGTCAGGGAGGAAATGGTGGGGATATGAGAACACTTGTCATACCGATCGTCTTTATCGCAATATTGGCTTCAACTACTTCATTTGCAGGCATGTATGATCTTGAGATTCATGCAAGCCGCTCGGATTTAGAGGCACGGTTTAATGCCGACCTGCCCCTTGATAAGGCCGTATTTTCAACTGGGCTCGGTGTGCTGTACAGGGATGATGATTACAAACTAGCCGATATAAAATTGACTTTGGGCAAGGAACTATTGGCACCCGCATTACGGGTGAGCATCGGCCTTAAGGGTGTTTTGGGAAATGTAGAGAGGGATCAAAAAGAGGGTGATGTGATGGCGGTAGGGGTTCTGGCTGCAGCAACATATCCCATTCCCCAAACCATTTCTCCTCTGCCCGTCGAGGTGTCAGCAGGCGTTTCCTTCGCCCCGGGTCCCTTTCGCTTTTCGGATTCGGAACGATACCTTGAACTGAGAACCGGCCTTGATTTCCGTGTTGTTGAAAACGGGGCGATAATCCTCGGATACAGGCACATCCACGCTCGACTCGATAACAGCTATGGGCGGTGGAAGATATCGGATTCAGTACTTTTTGTCGGTTACCGGCTAAACTACTAGCACGGCTCCAACTTTTCATTATTTTTTCTGCTCGGTGAGATTTATTGTCTTGGATTTCAGCCTGGACAGGAGTTCCTTGAATGATGAGTTGGCTAGTATCTCCTTAAACTGTGCCCGGTAATTTTTCGCGATGCTCACCCCTTCAATTGCAACATCACAGACAAGCCAATTGCCATCTTTGCTTTTAAAGAGGTATAGCACGGGAATCTCGGCATCATCGCTGGTGAGGATCTTTGTTGAAACGATCACATACTTCCCCCTCACCGTTTCATTGAGGTAGCGAATATTCTTTGCTGAAAAGCTGCCCGCCTTGGCCAGATACGCATCAATCTTATCTAAATAGGTGCCCTGAAGAAGGTCGCCGAAGAGCTCGACAAATTCCTCTCTTTCCTCGCTGGTCCTATCCCGCCAGTGGATACCCAATGCCCTACGGGCAAATTCCTCCTCGTCAAATCGTTCTTTCACCAATTTGATGAGGATGTCTCTTCTTTCGTTCTTCTTGGCCGGTGTTCGAAGGGACTGATCATTGAGGACCTCGATGATCTTATCGAGCGTTCCTTTAAGAGATTCAATAACTGGCTGGGACCCCGCCCAGATGGCAGAGGAAAGAAGCATAATCAGCGCAAAAAGCACCACTGTGTGGACATTAAAGAATATGTACCGTTTTATTCTCATCGTGTTCGACTCATTAATTCTGCCATGAACAGCAATATTTTTCAAGAAAATGAAATAAAGAGCCAATTTTCCTTTACTCCATCACTCCAAACTTATAACTCAGGGCCGTGAGTTTTGAATGGTCTCCAAACCAAGATTAATTTTGGCAATAACATCAGGACAGATAAAAGAGCGATAAACATAGCCAGTCCAGTAAACACGCCAAAATAGATAGTCGGAATGAAATTGGATAACACCAATATGGAAAAGCCAAATATAATTGTTACAGAGGTGTTAATAATAGCCTTACCCACATTTCTATGACACAGATTCAGCGTTTCAATATAGTCACCATTTTTGCCAAACTCTTCCCTAAATCTATATATATAGTGAATGGTGTCATCGATCGCTATCCCCATTGTGATAGAGGCAATTGTTATGGTCATCATATCCAGGGGGATACCCAGCAAGCCCATGATTCCGAGAACTATGCTTATTGCAAGAAAATTGGGAATAATGCCGATTATGGCTAGAGTGATGGACCTGAACAAAATGAGTAACATGATTGCTATGCCTAACAACACAATGCCCAATGATAAGATTTGAGACCTAAACAGGCTTTGTAACATATTGTTGTACATAACGAGCATTCCGGCGACCGTTGCTCTGATCCCTGAAGGTCCAAGTCTACTATTGAGATCACTCCTGATTTTATCCAGAAGTGCTTTTCGTCTGATACCCTTCTTAGAGTCTAAGATCCTAACAGAGATCCGGGCTTCATTATTGTCAATGGAGACATACGGATCCATCACCTCAGATCGGATTCGAT
>QMLW01000140.1 GCA_003646935.1 Deltaproteobacteria bacterium | reverse complement strand
CAGATCTTGCGCAGCAGTCGCTGAGCCAGTACGCCGATCAAGGTCGAGTTGATCAGAAAGCGGGGAATTCCTATGTCCACCATCCGGGTGATCGCCAAAGGGGCATCATTGGTATGGAGGGTCGAAAGCACGAGATGCCCGGTCAGGGCCGCCTGAATGGCATTCTCCGCGGTATCCAGGTCCCTCATCTCACCGACCATGATGATATCGGGATCCTGCCGTAAGATGTTTCTCAAGATGCTCGCAAAGGTGACATCCACCGATGGCTGCACCCCTATCTGGTTGAAATCCTCGTGGACCATCTCGATGGGGTCTTCCACGGTGGTGATGTTCTTCTCCTCACTCGAGAGATAGCGTAAGGTGGAATACAGAGTCGTCGATTTTCCGCTGCCCGTAGGACCGCACACCAGCACGAGGCCATGGGGAAGGTTGATGAACTGCTGGTACCGGACCAAGTCCATTGATGTCATGCCGAGCTTGTCGACCTCCTGAAGAAGGATATCAGGATCCAGTATCCTCATCACCGTCTTCTCACCGAAGGCCGTGGGCACCGTTGAGACTCGAATCTCCGCCTCCACCCCCTGGCCCCTGTCTATCTTGATCCTCCCATCCTGTGGACGCCTTTTCTCGGCCATATCGAGCCGTGAGAGGGCCTTCAGCCTTGAGACAATCGCGCCGTGAACGCTCTTAGGCAATCGGTAGACCGAGTGCAGGACGCCGTCGATCCGTAGCCTCACAACGCTGGTATTTCGCTTCGGCTCGATATGGATATCGCTGGCCCTCTGTTCAAAGGCATAGGTGAAGAGGTGATCGACGGCATTCACGATGTGCCGGTCATCCGATGGGAGATCCCTGGCCTCCTGGAGCCTCACATACTGCTCGAGGTTGCCGAGGTCGATCGAAGGCCCTGAAAATTGCTCCTCTGCTGCGGCTATGGATCTTCTGAACCCGTAGAACTCATCGATGAGCTTGGTGACATCGGTCTTGCTCGAGACAACCGGCCTGACCCGTAATTGGCTGACCCTGCCGATATCCTCCATCACCTCGATATTGTGGGGATTTGGCGTGGCCACCGTAAGCCATCCATCCTGCACGGCTATGGGCAATACCATGTGTTTCATGGCAAAAGATCGGGGAATAGTGGTGGTCACCACCTTGAGATCGAGCTTAAGGGGATCGATCTTCTTGTACTCCACCCCCCACTCCTCGGCCAAGACCTGAAAGATCGTCTCCTCGTCGAGCTCCTTTCCTGGTTCATCACGCCTGTCGAGCTTTAAGAATGAGATAATATCGATGATGGTCACAGGATTGACCACGCTCGAGGAGGAGCCCTTTGAGGCACCCTTGATCATATGAAGCTTCTCCAGCTTCTTCTGGAGCGTATCCTTCTTCTCGAAGATCTCGTCTTTTTGCTCCTTGGACAGAAAGCCCCTTTTTAGAAGTATTCTACATACGTTCTCCGCTGATAACGACGGAGGCGATCCCTTTGTCATAATTCCAATAACCTTTACTTATCCTTTAATAAAATCGTTACACGATTTTATCTAATTTGAATTCATCCCGCGCTGCAAGCAGCGGGGAATTCAAATTTAAAAATATCATTTACGTCTCCCGCAATCAAAGTCTTTTTACCTTTCGTTTTGCGAATATGCGCTGTGCCAGCATGAGGTCTTCCACCGTGTCGATGCCCATTACCTCCTGTTCCTCCTCGGTCACGGTAAAGCCCACGGTGAGCCCATCGTTGGCCATGAGCTCCACCAAATCGGTGATAAAATACTCCTCTACCGTCTTTATCTTACCGCCTCGCTCCTTTCGAACCCTATGAGGCCTTTTCTCCAACTCCCCTGTGTAGTAGAGCAAGCTCTGTCTCTTTGCTCCATAAATCCCGGCGTTGAAGACATCGAAACGAACCTGTCTCTCTAATGGATACTCCCTCCAATACCTCCACTCCGTTATCCTCTTCACCGAATCGCCTTCTATCTCCAAGAGACCGTATTGAGCCCGATCCACCGGCTTAAATCCCAGAACTACGAGATCTCGATCTTCGAGACCGACGATGAGACGCTCATACGTCGCCCGCTTCACAAAGGGAACATCTCCCATCGTTATGATAAGGCGTTCCTGGGTTATCCCCTGTAAAAAGCCCTTCGCCGCAATAAGGGCACCACCCGTTCCATTGGGAACAGGTTGCTCGCAGTAGGAAACCCCGAGATCTCGAGTCACCTCGATCACCTCTTGGCTTCGGTGATGCACAACCAAGGTCTTCGGTCCTGCGGGAAGATTCCCGATGATCTCAACGATCATTGAATGCCTCCCGCTAAAGGGACCGGCTTCAGGTATCAAGGGAAGCAGCACCTTGTTCCCTGAAAAACCCTTCACCCTGCTTCCATACCCCGCGGCAAATATGACAGCGGCAGGCTGTTCTCCCTGTGTCATGTCTACCCTGCTCCTGATGATTCATGCAATCAGAGGAGATCATCGTCTCCTGTATCATCCATGTATCATTTTTCTCAGTAACCTTGCAACGGATAATGCCCCCAAAGCGGTTGCTATGCGGACGATTTTTCTCTTGACAGCAGAAGGCCTTTCCACGTATAGTTCCCGCATTCAGATGGGCATGCAAGCGGGTTACGGGAGAGATTCCGCGAGGGACATACACAGGCCAGGCGGAGAGCCGAAGGTGAAACCCCGAGGAGGGGGAAACTCTCAGGCAAAAGGACCGTAATCCATATATCCTCTGGAGAGCGCCTTTCACAAGGCCACCGAAGGGGCAGTCTCTGAAGCCTTCGGGCAAGGGATAATCTCTCAGGTACAAGGACAGGGGGTTTCGGAACTAATCCCGAAACCCCCTTTTTTCAAGGGCGTATCACCCTTTTGCCATGAGAAAGTAAGGGTGGCCGAGGCAATATGTTTGAAAGAGAAGGCAGTGGTATGGCAATGAAAAAAACAGTACTTTGCGGTTGGCACCGGGACCATGGCGGCGACATGGTGGAGTTCGAAGGCTGGGACATGCCTCTCAGGTACGAGGCGGGGATCATACAGGAACACCTCACAACGCGGAAGTACGGGGGATTGTTTGATATCTCTCACATGGGTCGATTCCTGGTCAGCGGCGATGAGGCACTGAGCTTCCTGCAATTTTTCCTCACCAATAATGCAGCAGCCCTTGACGAGTGTCAGGCCCAATACACCATCATCACCAATGAAAACGGCGGCGCCGTAGACGATGCATACCTCTACAGGGTAACCGCTGAGGATTATATACTCGTGGTAAATGCGTCGAACACGGAGCAGGACTGGGAGTGGCTTCAAGGCCACATAGGGAAGTTCCCAAAGGCGCACATAACCGATACAACCGATACGCTCTCCATGTTGGCGCTCCAGGGGCCTCACACCAAAAAGGTACTGGAGGGTATCTTTCAGGACATCACCGAGCTGCCGGAGGTGGGAAGGAATAACCTGAGTATCGTGGAGTTCGATGGCCAACGGGTGATCATCTCGAGAACGGGCTACACAGGAGAACCGCTCTGCTTTGAGCTCTTTGTGCCCAGGGAAAAGACGCAGGCCCTGTGGGAGAGAATCCTGGAGCTTGGAAAGAGGTACCATATACTGCCCGTGGGCCTGGGAGCGAGGGACAGCCTACGGCTCGAAGCAGGCCTGCCCCTATATGGCCACGAGCTGGGGACGGACAGCGAGGGGAGGGAAATCCCCATCTTCGCCATCCCCATGGCACGGCATGCCGTGAGTTTCTCAGAGCTGAAAGGGGAGTTCATGGGAAAGGAGGCCTTGAAGGAACAGTTCCTGGAGTTTAAGCAGCTGGAAGGGGGGAAACCGTGCCCGAAAAACTATGTGCCGAGGCGAATCATGCCGATCGCGATCTCGAGCGTAGGCGCGGCACGATGGGGAGAGGAGGTCTACCTGAACAACAGGCTCATAGGTCATGTTACCAGCGGCTCAATGGTCTCCTACTGGAAGTTCGATGGTCTTGGGGCTTCTTCCTATATCACCGATGAGAAAGGGAAGAGATCCATATGTTTGGCCTATATAGATTCCGAGACCGAGGAGGGCGAACAAGTGCGGATTCACGCACGGGGCAGGATCCTCGAGGGAACAGTGGTGAACAGACACCTCAGCGCCGAGGCACCCCCCTACTCCAGACCGATACTCGTTAAGGCCGAGGAGGGGCGCCCGGAGCAAGCCAAAGGATTTCCTCTCCTGATGGAGGAGCTGGTTGAGGAGGCCGTTCAAAACCACCTATGGAGGCAGAAAAGAGCCATCAACCTGATCCCCTCGGAGCAAACCCCCTCAAGGCTTGTACGGCTTCTCATCGCCACGGACCCCGCTGGCAGATATGCAGAGCACAAGTTCATCGAGGCCCTGGGGGACTCAGAGGTACCCTACTATCAGGGAACTGAATTCATCATGGAGGTGGAGGGCCTCCTGGTCCAGCAGATGTCGAGATTCCTGGGCTGCGCCGAGGTGGAGGTGAGGGTCATCAGCGGGCAGCAGGCAAACAAGACCGTGTTCAGCGCCCTGGTCAACTACAAGAACAGGCTTGACAGGAAAAGCGAGCCTTTGAGGCTCAGCAAGGTCATGAACAACCACCTGGGAAAGGGCGGGCACCTCAGTGCCCAACCACTCGGCGCACTGCGGCACTACGTCATGGTAGACCCCCTCACGGAGAAACCGGCAGTAGTGAACTTTCCGGTGAGAAAGGACAATCCCTACAAGATAGACCTTGATGAAACAGCCCGTCTCATGGAAGAACACAAACCGGAGCTCATCATACTGGGCAAGAGCATGGTCCTGCACCCGGAACCCGTGGCCGAAATACGAGAGATCATTGATGCCATGAGCGATAGACCCTATCTGATGTACGATATGGCCCATGTGCTCGGGCTCGTGGGTCCTTATTTTCAAGAACCCTTCAAGCAGGGCGCCGACATCATTACGGGGTCCACGCACAAGACCTTCTTCGGCCCGCAGCGGGGAGTGATCGCCTGCGATATGGAGCAGTACTCCAAGGACTATCATCTGTGGGAGACCATACAGAGAGAGGCCTTCCCCGGGAGCACGAGCAACCATCACCTGGGAACCCTGCTGGGCCTCTTAATGGCCGCCTATGAGATGAACCTCTATGGACGGGACTACCAGCGGCAGGTTATCTCAAATGCGAAGGCCTTTGCTAATGCACTCCGAGACAGCGGATTTCGCGTGGAGGGGGACCCGGAAATGGGCTTCACGGAAACCCATCAGGTGATCATAAACGTGGGGTATGCCAAGGGCCCCGAGGTAGCCGAGAGGCTCGAGCGCAATAACATCATCGTGAACTACCAGTCCATACCCTACGACGAGGGCTTCAGCTCCAGCAGCGCCCTGAGGATGGGCGTTCAGGAGATGACCAGGTTCGGCATGAAGGAAACCGACTTCGAGGAGCTGGCCGGATACATGAAGGAGGTCGTCCTGGACCACAAGGACATCGGAGCCCACATCGCCCGGTTCAGGGGTAAGTTCACGGAGATGGCCTACTGCCTGCCCGATAAAGAGGCGAGGCCATTGATACAAAACATTCTACGAAGCACCATATAGCGACTATACATGAATTCATATCAAAGAGTTTGGTTCCTCTGATAAATATTGAATGGCTGGTGATGCCATTATCGACAAGATAATGCCCGATTGACTAGGAACCGCAAGCTCAAGTACATGGGGAAGGAGGAGGTTGCTGTGAGCGACAAGGCATGGAGGCTACACAATCCCTCCGGGAGCAGGCGTGTGGTCGTTACCAAAGAGCTGCCCGGAGACCGGTGGTTGAAGGTTTTGACCGATGCCGACTGCAGGGTGGAGATCGGTACCTCCACGGATATCCTGAGCGCCGCGGAGATTGAAGAGGCAATCGGGAACCGGTGCGACGGGGCCATTGGACAGCTCACAGAGCAGTGGGGTCACGAGCTCTTTTCCGCCCTCAGGACCGCGGGCGGCAGGGCCTACAGCAACTACGCAGTCGGCT
>QMLW01000139.1 GCA_003646935.1 Deltaproteobacteria bacterium | reverse complement strand
CGGGTAATTCAACCATATTGATTGGCGAGAGCCTTCGAAATCTCAAGGGATATATTCGCTCAGAAGAAGTGGTGATCATCACGGATAAGAACGTTAGGCGCGCTTATTCGGAAGATTTCCCGCACTGTGAGGTCATAGAGATTGGTACCGGTGAGAAGATAAAAAACCTTGATACGGTCCAGGCCATATATGGGAAGCTTGTGGAGATCCAAGCGGATCGCTCATCTTTTATCGTAGGGATCGGCGGCGGTATCATCTGCGATATTGCCGGGTTTGTTGCCTCGACCTACCTGCGAGGGGTGAGATTCGGGTTTGTTCCCACAACGCTCCTATCCCAGGTTGATGCTAGTGTAGGAGGGAAGAACGGTGTGAATTTCGGCGGGTACAAGAACATGGTGGGTGTCTTTAATCAGCCTGAATTTGTTATCTGTGACATGAACCTTCTGAGGAGTCTTCCTGAGAGAGAAATTACGTGCGGTTTCGCAGAGATAGTAAAACATGCCGCCATTGCAGACGCTGATCTATTCTCCTTTTTTGAAGCACACGTTACGAAAGCGCTTGAGCTTGATGCCGGGGTTGTAGAGAGGCTTGTCTACGATTCGGTACTCATAAAATCATCAATCGTACACAGGGATGAAACGGAGAGAGGAGAGCGCAGGAAGCTCAATTTCGGCCATACGTTTGGACATGCCATTGAAAAGACCACAGGGGTTTCCCATGGAGAGGCCGTCAGTTTAGGGATGGTGATTGCTTCAGGACTTTCTGCGAGGAGGGGTCTCCTGTCGGAAAAAGATATGGAGAGGATTGAGACGCTGCTCAAGAACCTGAGGCTCCCAACCGGAATTCGACTTGATGGAAAAGAGGTTCTCGATGCGCTCAGGAGGGATAAAAAGAGGAAAGGGGACCGCATACATTTCGTGTTCCTCCAGGGCATAGGCAATGCAGTTGTGCAGGAATTACCCATGAAGGAACTGGAGGCTGTGGTACATAAACTAAGCGAGCAGTGGATCTCCACAGTCCCCTGTCAAATGTGTTCAATGCGGAACGGGGAAGTAAAGAGGTGAAAGGATGAGTTTGAAAGATATCAGGTATAACATTGATCGTATTGATTCCAAGATCCTGACGCTCTTACACGACAGGATGGAGCTGGGCCTTTTGGCCAAGAAGTTTAAATCCCAGATTGAAGACAGAGATAGGGAGAAAGAGATCCTTGAAAGGATCAGAAAGAATGGGACAGGGCTGATTAACGCCACATTTATAGAGAACATCTATGCCGAGATCATCAAGGAAAACAAAAGCCTTCAGCAAAGGGATTACGAGCTTATTGCATTTCAAGGTGAGCACGGTGCGTATGGCGAGGTTGCCTCAAGGGAGTGGAGGAGCGATCTGATTCCTGTGCCGTGCGCTGAATTCACTGAGGTATTTGAAGGGGTTGAATCCGGCCTCTGCGATTACGGGATCGTTCCCGTGGAAAACACACTCGGCGGTTCTGTCGAGCAGGTGAATCGACTCCTTATCAATTCCCCCCTTAATGTGGTGGGGGCTGTGGAACTTCCCATACACCTCTGTCTCCTATCGCTGCCAGAAACTGACCACAGGGAGATCCGTACCGTATACTCTCATCCTCAGGCCCTTGCGCAATCCCGAGAGTTTCTCTCAAGGAATAACCTTGAGCCCGTCCAATATTACGATACCGCAGGTGCGGCAAAGATGTTAGCGGAAAAAAGACCGGAGAGATCCGCTGCAATTGCCAGCAGGCTCTCCGCCGAGCTTTATAACCTTGAAATGGTAAAAGAGGGTATAGAAGACCTGGACCGAAATATGACCCGTTTCCTTGTGCTCTCCAAGGAGGAGAACAGGGAAGAGGGTGATAAATGCTCCGTGATTTTTTCCACAGAGCACAAGGCAGGCACCCTTTTCCGGGTACTTGAGGTGTTTGCCCGTGAGAATATCAACCTGACCAGGATAGAGTCGATTCCGAATGAGCCGGGGAACTATGCGTTTTTTCTTGATTTCATAGGGTCAAACAAGGAGGACAAGGTTATAAGGGCACTCGATACCGTAAAAGAGATTACCACGAGCTTTAAAATGATGGGGTCTTACAAAGAGAGGAAGGCGATATGAGGATATTTATTATGGGTGCCGGCCATATGGGTGCCTGGCTTGTAGAAGAACTCTGTCTCGAGCATGAAGTGGCGGTATACGACACAGACAGGAGAAAGCTCAAATACCTTTTTCACGCAACAAAGTTACTCGAACTTAATGAAATAGAAGAGTTCAAGCCCCAGCTTGTGATTAATGCGGTAAACCTCCTTAATACCCATAGGGCGTTTGATGACGTCCTTCCTCACCTCTCAGAAGGCTGCGTTCTTTCAGACATTGCATCCGTGAAAACCGGGTTTTATGAGTTCTACAAGAACCTGGGAAAGAGATTTGTATCCACCCACCCCATGTTCGGACCCACCTTCGCCAATATCAGGGACCTTCGGGATGAGAATGCTATCATTATCAAAGAGTCTGACGAGGAAGGAAAAGAGTTCTTCCGGAGTTTCTATAAGGGCCTTAACCTCAGTATCTATGAGTACACATTTGAAGAACATGACAAAACCATAGCTTATTCCCTTTCGATCCCCTTTGCTTCATCAATGGTGTTCGCTGCCTGCATGAAAAACCAGGAGGCTCCGGGTACTACGTTCAGGAAGCACTTGGATATCGCACGGGGGCTTCTTTCGGAAGACGATCACCTGCTGACCGAAATTATGTTCAACGCCCATACCATTCGGCAGATCGAGGAGATCAATTCTCAAATGGCCTACCTGACCCATATTATAAGGGGAAGGGACTACGAGGAGATGCAGAGGTTTCTCAATAAGCTGAGGGATAATATTGCATAATTCCGGTTTATAGACAATGATCTGCATTCCTATTATAGCAAAAAATACTGAGGAGGGCCGTAAAAAGATTGCCAGGGCCAATCCTATGGCTGATATGTTGGAGTTACGCCTTGATGTGATGGAATCATTCTGCGTAGAGGATATGATCCGAGAAGCTGCAAAACCCGTTATTGTCACCTATCGGTCTAAAAAGGAGGGAGGAAGCGGATCCGCCGATTATGAAACTATCGCCCATTATCTATGGAATGCCGTCGAGAAAGGAGCAGATCTTGTGGATGTGGAATACCGAATGCCTCTTAAACTCCGGCGGGGATTTCTTGAAGGGCAGGGATCATTCGGGGTCATCATATCCACCCACCTGCTCGATGGAACTCCTTCCCGTAAAAAATTGGAAGCTATTTTCAGAGAACGGGCTGCCACAGGCGCGGATATCGTTAAGATTGTCACATGGGCCGGAGCGCCTGAGGACAACCTTCGCGTATTGGGGTTAATACCCATGGCTCAAAAGGTGGGTGTCAAGATCATCGCCTTGTGTATGGGGCCAATGGGTCGCATATGCCGGATTGCTTCGCCCCTCTTAGGAGGTTACTTGACCTTTGCTTCGCTTGAAGAAGGCCAGGAGTCCGCTGATGGACAGATGCCTGTCATTCAAATGAACCGTATACTGAAGGTACTGAAGTGGTGATGATTGATCAAAAAACAGTGCTCTATGGGGTTGTGGGAAATCCCGTAGGCCACTCACTGAGTCCTGCCATGCACAATGCCGCCTTTTGGGCATGCGGTACGAATGCCGTCTATTTGGCTTTTGAGACAAGGGATCTAGAGGACTGTATTCGAGGCATACGGGCTCTCGGCATCCGTGGGGTGAGTGTTACCTTGCCACATAAATCTGCGGTGATACCCCTGCTTGATGAGGTGGATGGTCTGGCGAAACGGATCGGGGCCGTTAATACCGTAGCCAATGATCACGGGCGCCTGGTTGGGTACAACACCGATGCGGTGGGAGCCCTTAAGGCCCTGGAAGAGAAGATCGAACTTCCCGGTAGAACCTGCCTCATAATAGGGGCTGGAGGCGCGGCTCGGGCTATTGGGTTCATGTTACGGGATCATGGCGTTCAGCTGACCATTTCCAACCGTTCCCATGGGCGAGGAAAAGACCTGGCTAGCGCTCTGGGATGTCCCTTTGTACCGCTAAAAGGGGCAAAAGGTATTGAGGCGGATCTGCTCATCCAGACCACACCTGTGGGCATGTTTCCCCATGAGGATCAATGTATTATCTCTCGCCGTGTGCTGAGGGAAGGCATGGTGGTAATGGATGTCATATACAATCCCCTTGAAACGAGGCTGCTGAAGATAGCCAGGGATCGAGGGTGTCTGACGATTGGCGGATTCGAAATGTTTATCCATCAGGGAGCCGAACAGTTCAGGCTCTGGACCGGCCTTGAGGCACCTATTGACGCCATGAATCAAGCGGTAGAAAAGGCGTTAAAGAGAATACATGAGGGAAATTAGATCCAGATCAATTCTCCATGCGACAGTCAGGATACCAGGCTCTAAGAGCATCACGCATAGGGCGCTTATAACGGCAGGATTGGCGAAAGGAGAGAGTTTGCTCAATGAGGCTCTCTATTGTGAGGACACCCTTTACACGATCAATGGTCTCCGCGAACTTGGCATACCTATATTTACCCGTGATAGCAAGATGAAAGTATTAGGGACGGGGGGAGAATTCTATCCATCCGCAGGTATAAAAGATATTTATCTGGGGAATGCGGGCACCTCTTATCGTCTCCTCCTCTCAACCGTGGCCCTTGCCAGGGGACGATATATCCTTACCGGTACTGCACGAATGCGAGAAAGGCCTATCGGAGAACTGGTGAGTGCATTGATCAAGCTGGGGGTGGAGGCTTCATGTATTGGACATGATGGGTTTCCGCCTGTATGTATCAACGCAAGGGGCATCAGAGGAGGAAACGTGGAGATTAAAGGAAATGCAAGCAGTCAATATGTGTCTTCACTGCTCTTAGCCGGCCCTTATACACGAAATGGAGTAGAGATTGAAGTGAAAGGAAAGCTTGCCTCTGGGCCCTATGTGGACGTTACTGTTGATGTGATGAGAAGATTCGGGGTTACGGTGAATAGGGATCGCTACCGTCACTTCAAGATCAAATCCGGCCAAATATATCAGCCGTGCCATTTGAAGATAGAGGGCGATGTGACGAATGCCTCCTATTTTTGGGCCGCCGCAGCTGTCACTGGAGGAACTGTTACCACCGAAAATGTCTATCCCCTCACCAGCAAACAAGGGGATATAGGCTTTCTCGATATCCTTGAAGATATGGGCTGCCGTGTAAAAAGAGAAATAGATCGAGTGGTGGTTCAAGGCGGAACACTTTCGGGCATTGATGTAGATATGGGTACGATGCCTGACATGGTTCCGACTTTAGCAGCGATTGCTCTTTTCGCCAAAGGCAAGACAGCCATTCGAAATGTCTCCCATCTCCGTCATAAAGAAAGCAACCGCCTGAAGGCCATTGCCTCTGAATGGAGTAAACTGGGCGGCTGGGTGGAGGAACTGAACGATGGAATCATCATCCATGAAGGAAGAAAGCTCTCGGGAGCGGTGGTGAACCCCCATGACGATCACCGCCTGGCCATGAGCCTTGCCGTAGTTGGGTTGAAGGTACCGGGAATCAGGATAAGAAATGAAAGGTGCGTGAATAAGTCTTTTCCAATGTTCTGGGAATTTTGGGATAAAATGTAATACATGATATTGAATCTGCATATTTCCGAATTATTCATGCGCTCCAACTAAATAATAAAGAAACGATCCCAAGCGACTCAGCTAACCATTATGTCTCAATCAATTGAATAATATTTGATTATACCCATGAAGAACGTGTCGAGATTATTGCAAGGTATTACCTCTTCAGCTACTGTTGCTATTTCCGATAAAGCTCGTGAGCTAAAAGCCCAGGGTCATGATGTCAAAGGGTCAAATCTGCTCTTGAGAGCGCCGATTAAAACCGGCAATAAGTAGGGACTGAAAGTGTCCTATGATGAAGGACGAGCCATCCACATCAGCCCTGAGTCATGCATTGGTAATGGTAACATTATCGGTGAAGCGT
>QMLW01000138.1 GCA_003646935.1 Deltaproteobacteria bacterium | reverse complement strand
GGACTTTACCCATTGGTTTCCTCCTCTCACATATCTTACAGCAGGTGGGACGGCTCTTTGTTGATGTCAAGCTTCTTCAGGGTCTCGGGCGTGGGCACGCCGTTTTCGTCCCAGCCATGGTGCTCATAGTATTCGTCGATCATCTTGGTGAACTTATTCTTATCGATCACGGCGCCCACAACATCGGGAGCTCCGCGCAGGCAGGGCTCATCGAAATAGCGGTGATTGAGGGTGTCACCCTTTCTGGGATCGTCCCTGGTGAGCCCCTCCCGGAGGTTGAACAACCTCTCTATGGTGTAGCACCTGTCCGCAATATCCCAGATATCCTTGGGAGACAACTCAAGTCCGGTGTTGTAGTAGAGAACCCGTGACCAATCCTCAAAATTCGGAAGCGTGGCACCGAGAAAGGTAGTGTGATACTTGCAGATGCCAAGGCAGTCCACTCCCATGTAGCACAATTCCTGCCAGAAGACCTGCCAGGACTTGCCCTCGTAGGAGGTATGCTCTGAGCTCAGGGGCCCGTCATAGGCAACGGGGTTGCTGTACACCTTGCGCAGAACCTCCTCGGGCAAGTGGTAGAGGTCAATGGCAGGCCGGCTCCTGAGGTGATCGGAACCCCTTGAGCCGGTGGCGATGCCAAGGGCAAGTGCAGGGGTTGCCCGCTCATCGGAGGGCAGGTTGTTCATTCCCTTGACCTGAATGAGATAGTCAAAGGAGTTCTTGCCTATCTTATCGGAAGCTTGAATGCCGCCATCAGCCAGGGTATCGCCAAGCCAGCCATCCCTAAAGCAGATCCGTCGGATCATCTCGAGAAGGGCCTCGTCATTGCCAAACCGTAAATCAAGGCCATCGGTATCCTTGCTGGTAAGGATTCCCAGCTCGTAGAGCTCCATTGCCCAGGAAATAATGCTTCCGATCTCCAGGTTATCCACACCCCACTGATCCACGAGATGATTTCCCGTTAACACGGTTACCGCGTTTTTGCAGTCCGGCTCGCCGCCGAAGGCGCCCTGTGAGGTGTATTCCGGTCCCTCATCGTATTTCCCAGCGTAGGGGCCTGAGGGGATTTTATACTTAGCACGGCAGTGAACCTGACAGCCGAAACAGCCGGCCATATGGTAGGGGCCCATAGTTTCAGTGGCGATTTCATCGATCCGTTCCGGTTCGATATCATCGGCGTACTCGCACTGGTTATACTGGAAATTCCTGGTCCGTATTCCACCCCAGGAATTGGTCGCCCCCCAGATAAAGGGAGTGCCGAGCGTACCCTGGGTCTGATTCACCTTAGCGCTTACGATCTGGGTGATGAAACGTTTATTATACTCCAAGGCGTCTTGAGGATATGCGATTTTGATGTCCATAGTGCCTCGAGCCGCTATGGCCTTGAGGTTCTTAGAGCCGAACACACAGCCCATGCCGGATCTGCCAGCAGAATCCTTGATTCCCGTCATCACATTGGCATACCTGACCAGGTTCTCCCCGGCTGGGCCGATCACGGCGCATTTTACATCCTCATCGTTGAGCTCTCTCCTGATGGCCCACTGTGTTTCCGTAACGGTCTTGCCCCATAGCTGGCTCGCATCTCGTATCTCTATGGCTCCATTGTGTATCCAGAGGTACACGGGTTTTTCCGCCTTGCCCTTGATCACCAGGTGATCGAAGCCGGCCCACCTGAGCTCAGGGGCAAAGAATCCTCCCATGTTTGAACTGCCGAGCAACTCGGTGAGCGGGGATTTGGCCATGATGTGCGTCCTGGAAGACGCTGAAGCCAATGTTCCACCGAGGATCCCGGCGCTTACCATGAGGACATTTTCCGGACCTATGGGGTCAACGCCTTTCTTCGTATGGTTATACAGCAAATAGGCATCCAGGCCTCTGCCGCCCAGGAATTTCTTCCGCACTTCAAGCGGGATTGGCCGTGTCTCAATGGTGCCTGTGGACAGATCGATATATGCAACCTTTCTTTGTAATGCCATCTTACTTACTCCCTTTTTTTGTTGCCTTCTTTCCTGCCTTTTTAGCGAATGCCTCCTCCGCTATTTTACGGTTTACGTCCCACACAGGTCCTCGTATTCGAGGAAAATCGGGACGAATCCAGTGCACGCGGAACTCCATCCCGCAAACCGGACACTTGACCTGTTTCTGGCCGGCGGTTGGCTGAAGCCTTCCCATGCAACTCGGATTGTGGCACCTAAACTTGCCATACGTCCTTGTCTTAGCCAGAGATTCAGCACCTGATAAGCCCTCCCTCTCAATCGCCATAAAACCCTCCTTTCTAACGAGAGTATCGTCATTATGTTCATTATTATGAACTAAAAGGCGCGCATAGCATAGCATACTCTGCGAGTTTGTCAAGCATGAAAATTCCCTTTAAAGCGGGATAGGATAGAGATATTATGTCTTTATGAGCATAATTAATTATTGACAAACGTTTATAAAACATATAATGTGTTAGAAAAATGTTCATTATGGTGAACAACTGCGGTGAAATATCAAGCGCCTTCAGTTAGAAAAGCATTCAAGATATTGGCCTTTATCTCAGAGGCTGATCGGGGATTGGGTATCAGCGAGCTGGCCAAGCGCATGGGCATAAGCAAGGGAACCGTTCATGGCATTACCGCTGCACTGGAGGAGATCGGTGTCATCATCAGGGACCCCATCACCAAGAGATACATCCTTGGCTACACCATCGTGGAGTTGGGGAGAAGAGGGCTGACAAGGATACCGCTTAGGGAGGCGGCACGAAGACATATAGAAGTACTCATGGAGGAGACGGGCGAAACCGTGTTTTTGGGGATCAGAAAGGAAGATTATATCCTGATACTCGATGTGGTGGAGAGCAACAAGGAGCTCAAGATCACCTCACCAAGCGGGACGAGGATACCCCTGTCTGCAGGAGCCACGGGCAAGTTATTTTTGGCCTATATGGACGAGAGAAATAGCCTACGGTATCTCAACACGAGCGGCTTGCCCAAGTATACAAAGAAGTCCGTAACCGACGTGGAACGATACCTTCAGGAGTTGAAGGAGGTTCGGGAAAGGGGTTTTGCCACGGACGATGAGGAATATCTACAAGGGGTGAGGGCCGTGGCCTCGCTCATCAAGACCGAGGCCCCAATTTTGGCAGCCATTTGGGTAGTCGGCTTCTCATCCTCGCTTACGGATGAAAAGATGTCCTATGTGGTGGAACGGGCACTTGCCGCATCCACCGCCATCTCACGAGATCTCAGGTAAAGGCGGTGAGGTCCATTGCCGTTGCGTGCAGATAAACGTCTCATTCCGGTAGCTAGTTCTGCGGATCACCTTCTCCTTGCCGGCCGGATAACCCCGGCTGCTCCACGGCTTTGGCCTTTACCGGCAGTGGAGCGAGCTTATAGTAGATATCCCTGAGGTTGGTCTTCCTGCAGGTGGGACAGAACCGAAGGTAGTCAGCGGTAATCGTCTGGCTCACTTTGTCTATCTGAGGCTCAGGGGCGAAAAAGGCACCGCACCGTTCGCATTCCATGAGCTCAACAGAGCGTATCTCGTGCTTGGCCGCGACCTGAAAAAACCTCCTCAGGCTTATCTCATGTCTCAATTCCGCAGCGTCTTCCGGGCACACGCTCACACATGACCCACAGGAAATACACTGGTACTGTGAGTAGAGAAAGGTTCGCAGCTTTCCCTCATCGTATGACTCAAGGGTTCCCGTGGGGCAGCTTACCTCACAGGCGGCACATCCGGTGCACCGTTGCACATTCAGCCTGGTTCTGCAGAAGAGAACGACCACCATGAGCATCATGGCCTCACCGCTCAGCACGTGGACACGCCGCATGTTCTCACCGAGCAAGGGAACGCCGTCCAGCGAGCCGTGGGTTAACGCGTATCCTGTGAGAAATGGCAGTGCCGTGAGTATGATCAGCACGTAGTCTGACATGGAAGAGGTGAGGCGAATATCCCTGATAACGATTCTCCTGATTAGGAAATAGATGGCAAGGCCTAAAAGGATGATCGTCATCCAGTCCGCCCAGGCGTCCGGCAGCGCATTCCATTCCCACTCAAATCGTGAAAATGACCACAGCATGATGTGGCCTGAGAGCCATATTGGAACAACAATCATGAAGATGTGGAATATATAGCGGAGTACCGCATAAAAAGGTCTCTTTGGAACAGCCATGTGAAAGGGCGCAAAAAAACGCCCTAAGGTGGCCAGATTGTAACCTAAGGCGTTCTCCCTGCCCACGCTGTTTCGTATGATCTCAACGAAGAAGAGCACACACCTCGTAAAAACCCCCACCATCAATAGCAAGAAGACAATCCACAATAACGGGCCCTCTACAAAGGAGTCGAGATCCATCTCCTCTTTTCCTCCCAGTACTGAATAGGTGTCTGATGAGGCATTGTGCTTTTCTCAGGTGCCGTATAGCTTTTGAGTTCATTATAATGAACAAATACCGTGCCTATCATATCATATTTCAGGGCATTGTCAAAGGGAAAACAACCCCTCCCCAAGGGCTGTATTTCCTTATCTTAGGGAAAATGAATGGTTTTTCGGTGCGCTTGACAATAGAAATAGGGTAGCACACGTTGCCGTAGCTAGTTCATTATAATGAACAAAAGGAAACATAAGGCTCTTCTGATATGGGTGCTGCCATAGATCAGGATTTCTTCATGGGCCCGTTCAGAGGGATTTGGCCGTTAGGCTTAAAAGAAATCTACGCCCTTTTCCCACACCCTCTACCAAGCCGCCGGGCAGGAGCAGGACAACGAGTATAAACAATACGCCGAAAACCAATACATGCATTTGACCCATGGTAAGGGCGAATGCCTCTCGTATAATCGCATAAAAAAAGGCACCGATAACGGGCCCAATAATAGTGCCCACACCACCAACAAACGCTATGAGCATGGCGTCAAATGTCCAAATAGGGCTGAACGGCATGTTGTAGTAGAAGCTCACCTGGTAATACGCGTACGCCCCTCCTGCAAGGCCGGCGAGAAAACTGCTCACGATCAAGGCAATAACCTTTACCCTAAATGTGTTGACACCCGAGGCTTCGGCCGTATCAACATCCTCTCGTACCGCCATCATTGCCAATCCAAGTTTGGAGGTGCTAAGAATGAATACGATGGCCACGCTGATAAGGGCGAGCCCAAGGCAAAGGTAATAACGGGTAACCAAGGTGTATGTGACCAGGGATTCAACGGGAAAGGGAGTTACCGTAGGCAAGACATTTCCAATGGTAATCCTGAATATCTCCGCAAGCCCCAGAGTGCCAATGGCAAAGTATATGCCTCGTAATCGCAGAGCAGGGATCCCGATGGCAAGAGAGAAAACGCCGGCTATTATGCCACCAGCAAGGAGCGCAAGTATATAGGGAGCACCGATATACCACAGAACGCGAGCACCAATAGCACCCATGCCGAAGAAGGCCGCATGGCCGAGGCTGACCTGTCCAGCATAGCCAGCCAGGATATTCCAGCTTTGAGCCAAGACGGTGAACAGAAAGATCAGAATCATGAGATTGAGGTAGTCATCGCGCTTGATGAACAGCGGAAAAGAGAGCAGCAGAGCCACGGCAGCGCAGGATAAGATCAGTTGTGTTCGCCCCTTTAGCAATCCCTTCCTCCCTTGTTATTAGGTACCAAAGAGCCCCTGCGGCCTCAATTCAAGTACCAGAAGAAAAATGACCAAGCCGACGACCTCCATGTAAGCGCCTACAAAGAGTGCGCTCACCGACTCTATCGCGCCCAGCAGCACTCCAGCGATAAATGCACCCCCGATGTTTCCTAGGCCTGCCAAAACAATGACAATAAGGGCCTTTAGCGTCCATTCTATTCCCATGGCGGGATGAATGGCATATCCTACGCTCACGATCGTGCCTGCTGTGCCGGCAAGGGCAGTTCCCAGCGCAAATGATACCAGGTAGGCTTTTTCGATATTGATGCCCATGAGGGTCGCGGCCTGCCAATTCTCGGTGGTTGCTCGGATAGACTTTCCGAAATAGGTTTTATTGAGAAACAGGTGCATGGAGAAGATAAGC
>QMLW01000137.1 GCA_003646935.1 Deltaproteobacteria bacterium | reverse complement strand
CAAGGCCTTGGGCCTGTAGTCCCTCAACCCTATTCTGAAGTATTGTGGTCTGGCATAGGGGAGCTCTGTTGCAGAGCTGGGATCAAATGCCTCTCGCCTCTCTAGATCCTGGATGATGAGAGTCGCGGTGCGCCTTATTCGATGGCCAATCCCGATTCGGGTGAGGATAAAAACCATTATAAGAAAAATGATTCCTATAATGATTTGAATAAACTCAGGCATTACACGAACATATTACAGATTATGGCTCTCAGGTGATTATTTTGGTCGCCTTCCTGGATAGCAGATAGACTGCGCCCTGTCAATGCTTGCCTCAGAATCAAAAAAATTCTTGACATCATGTTATTGTTATAATATATTAAATAATATTTCATTATATGAAATTATTCGATTATTAAATCGATGAAACTCGCTTCTCTTGACAAAAGCCTAAGGCTTATCGATATGCTCAGTAGAAAACCGCGTGGCATGAGTCTCTCGCAGCTGTCCGAGGAGTTACAGTACCCGAAAAGCACGGTTCACCATATCCTCAGCACACTGCTTCCCTATGAGTATGTCTCTCAGGATCCAGAAACGAAGCGGTACTCCCTGGGCTTTAAATTTCTCTCTATCGGCAGGGTAATACTCGATACTATCGATGTCCGCAGAACGGCTCACCGGCACTTGCTGGAGCTCCACGAGCAGTGCAAGGAGGCGGTTCACCTAGCAATATTGAGGGATGGAAAGGTTATCTATATCGATAAGATCGACACCCAGGGTATGGTTTCTCTGGCTACCTACATAGGCTACAGAACCGATCCTCACGCTGCCTCGGGCGGAAAGGTGTTGCTCTCCGAGCTATCCCGTAAGGAGATCATGGATATTTACCGAGATAGGCCGCTCAAGACATATGGCAAGAATACCATCACCAGCCTGCCCCGATTATTCGAGGAGTTGGAGAAGATCAAAAAGCAAGGCTATGCAATCGACGATGAGGAATACTATGAGGGCATACGCTGCGTTGCAGCTCCTATCAGGGCTGGATGGAAGGTGGTCGCGGCGGTCAGCATCACGGGTGCCATTTTCACCATGACCATGGAGAGAATTCGCAATGAGTTAAAGACAATGGTGATGGAGACCGCCGAGAGAATTTCAAACGAGTTGCAGTGGTAATTTTTTTTCGACAAAAAGAGAAACCTAGTTTCATATATTGAAATTTATATACCGTTCAATAGCTAGCAGTGCTAGGATGATCCATAGCGGTTCAGAAACGCTATGAAGGAAGGTATACGCATGCACGGCAAGGCATCGAAGGAACTACAGAAAGAGGTCATTGATAAGGGGTTGTGCACGTTATGTGGGGGATGCACGGGCACCTGCCCTTATTTAGTCGTTTATGATGGAAGAATAGTGAGGCTTCATCGGTGTGACATGTCTGAGGGGCAATGCTATCACTACTGCCCGCGTACCTATATGGATATGGATGCCATAAGCCGGCATATCTTCGGCGCACCATACGGGGAGGGTGAAATAGGCAGTGTAAGGGAGGTATTTCTCGCCCGTTCAACAGACCAGGTAATACATCAAAAAGCCCAAGATGGAGGAATTGTCACTACCTTGCTCTCGGTTGCACTGGCCGAGGGAATGATCGATGGAGCAGTCGAAACAAAGCTGGACGAAGAGAAGAATCCACATGGTTTTATCGCTCGAAATAGGGAGGAGTTGCTGGAGTGTGCTGGAGTGAGCTACGAGCCCAGCCCCGTTATCCAGGCCATTAATCGTCTCCCCAATGAAACCACCGAAAAGCTGGGTTTTGTTGGATTGCCCTGCCATGTTGCCTGCCTGAGCAAGATGAAGCTATCACCACCTACCAACAGGGCAAATATCGAACATTTGGAGCCGGTAATCGGGCTCTTCTGCGGGTGGACGTTATCCCATAGCTTTCACCGGTTTCTCCAGGAACACTTCGATCTCGCCAAGGCGATTAAGTTCGATATTCCGCATCACCCGGAGCATAGCTTTGATGTGTATACACCGTCGGGAAAAGAATCAGTTGATTTGGATGAAATCAGCCCCTACATAAACAAGGCCTGCGGATATTGCTTTGATATGACAGCGGAGTTTGCCGACATATCGGTGGGTTCTGGCCGGGCTATGTTCAAGGGTTGGAATACCGTGATCCTTCGCACCAAGGTTGGTGCCGAGATTTTAGACATCGCTAAAGGGCGCAACGCAATTGAGATACAACCCATTCCTGATGAGAGCCTGGCGAATCTAAAGCGTGCCTCGCTCGATAAAAAGAAGAGGGCGCTCAAGAACATTATCTCCATGACGGGTGGAGTCGATGATTTGCTGTATCTAGGGATCTCGCAACATCTCAAAGAGATGCTCTTGGAATAGTTCAGAAAAGGCGGATGCCATGGCACATATTGAGATCGATGCCCCTGGGACAACACAACTTCTCCTCGGCAACGAGGCTATTGCCCGCGGTGCGCTTGAGGCGGGAATAGGATTTGCTACTGCTTACCCGGGAACCCCCTCCTCGGAGATCATGGGCACCTTAGCACCCATCGCCAAGAAAATGGGCATATACGCTGAGTGGTCGATCAACGAGATGGTTGCCTTTGAGGCGGCTTCGGCTGCCTCCCTCTCGAACATCCGTGCCCTCAGTTCCATGAAGGCCAACGGGGTGAACGTGATCGCCGACTTCCTCGTCAATCTTCAGATGACTGGGATTAGAAAGGGATTGGTGCTGGTGGTGTGCGACGATCCGGGGGGAATGACCAGCTCCAACGAGCAGGACACCAGGCCCATCGCCAAGTGGCTCAATATTCCCATGCTGGAGCCGAGCACCGCTCAGGAGTGCAAGGACATGACCAAGCGCGCCTTTGAGCTCTCGGAAGAACTCGGCATGGTGTGTATGGTGCGAAGCGTGACCTATCTTTCTCACACGAGAGGCAACGTGAGGTTCGGCAGGCTGCCCGAAAACAAGAAAGTGGCCCATTTCGATGATTTCTACAATATCGACGACCCGCGGCAGAGCAGGTACACCTGTGGTATGCAGTTTCACCCTTATAAGCAGAGCGAGGAGCTTCTGAAGAGGTTCGCCAAGGCACCGGAGAAGTGTGAGAACTCCCCGTTTAACTCCTACAGAGGTCCGGAAATACCGGAGCTTCTTATTATCAGCTCCGGGATCTGCTGGACATACGCTATCGAGGCAGTGAGTATCTTGGGGCTTCAAGACAGGGTGGGCATCCTCAAGTTGGGCACCACATGGCCTCTGCCCGAGGGATTAGTCGCCCGATACCTGAACAAGTCGGATAAGGTGCTATGTATCGAGGAGATTGAGCCCTTTGTGGAGCGAAGCGTTATGGAGTTGGCGGCGAGCCTACCACCGGACCAACCGCGGCCCACCTTCTATGGGAAGCGTTCGGGGCATGTGAGGGCGTGGGGAGAGCAGAACTTGAACCTGGCCATTCAATCGATAGCCTCTGTCATGGATATCCCGTACACAAGTAGACAATCGCAGGACCTTGAATACCGCAGAGCGGCGCAGGCGGTGGCTCAAACATTGCCCGCCCGACCCTTGACCTTCTGTCCTGGCTGCCCTCACAGGGCCAGCTTTTGGGCAATCAAGATCGCGCTCCAGCTTGATGGAAGAAACGGCTTTGTGACCGGTGATATTGGCTGCACCGCCATGGGCATGATTTCCCCTGGCTCCTTCCAGGTGAGAACCTACTATGCGATGGGTGGCGGTGTGGGTGTGGCAGGGGGATTCGGACACCTTGGCCAATTTGGCTTTCAGCAGCCGGTGATAGCGGTATGCGGCGACTCCACCTTTTTTCACGCATCTATCCCCGGATTGATCAACGGGGTGTGGAACCAATCGAACTTCACGCTGGCTATCCTGGACAACTCCGCCACTGCCATGACCGGTTTCCAACCCCATCCGGGAACTGGGATAACAGCCACAGGCGATCCCGGGAAAAAGGTGAGCATAGAGGCTTTGTGCCGTTCATTGGGGATTCACGTTGAAATCTGTGATCCCTTCGACCTCAACACTACCATTGCCACCCTGCTGACGATGATGAGGGATGAAGGCCCCGCACAGGTGGTAATCCTTCGGCGTGAATGCGAGCTGGTGAGGGAGCGAAAGGAGAAAAGAAATCCCTTTCGCGTATACGTTAATCCTGAGAGGTGTATCGGCGAGAGCTGTGGGTGTAATCGGCTCTGCACGAGGGTTTTCAGCTGCCCGGGATTGGTGTGGGATAGGGACGCTGGCAAGGCGGTCATCGATGAAGCGGTCTGTGTGGGATGTGGGCTCTGTGCGGATGTGTGCCCCCGGGGGGCGATTGTGAAGGAGGCGCTATGAGCGCGGAGGATCTGAAAAAGGAACCGCTTAATGTGATCATAGCCGGCGTTGGGGGCCAAGGAAATGTCCTGATGTCGTTTCTTATCGGGAATGCCCTGGTGAGGAGGGGCTATGTTGTTACCGTATTCGATAACTATGGTGCGTCACAGAGGCTCGGGGCCGTGGCGAGCCACATAAAGATATCAAAAGAGGGCTTACAGAACAGTCCCCTGCTCCATGAAGGCGATGCCGATGTGATCGTTGGCATAGAACCCATCGAGCTCTTACGAAATCTGAGCCAGTTCGGCAACCCGGAGGTCATAGCCGTAGCGAACCTGAGGCCGGTCTATCCAATTGGCGTAATCAGCGGTGAGGTGGAGTACCCCGAGCTCGATGAGGCGAGCGCAGCAATCAGGAGATTATCGGCCCAAGCATGGATTATCAATGCCACCGACGAGGCACTAGCGTTGGGGAATCCCATCTATACGAACGTGATTCTGATGGGCGCGCTTATTGGTTCAGGCGTCCTGCCTCTGGATGTCATGGCCATGGAGGAGGTGCTCAAGGAGCAGCTTCCCAAGGCGTTTGAGATAAACAAGGTGGCGTTACACAGGGGTGTGGATCTTGTAAAGGCCGGGTAAGGAGGAACGAGCATGATACTGGATAGATTTCGGCTGAACGGTAAGGTTGCTGTGGTCACAGGGGGAACAAAGGGCATTGGGAGGGGAATCGCCATAGCCCTCGCTGAGGCTGGCGCTGATATCGCGGTGGTGAGCAGGAGCCCCCATCCGGATATTGAGAAGTCAATCGTAAACCTTGGCCGTGGGTTTCTACATCACGCCGCCGATCTTACCAGAAGAGATCAGACCAGGAACGTGATACCCGCAGTAGCGGAGAAGATGGGAGGTCTCGACATCCTGGTCAACAACGCCGGCATTATCCGAAGATCTCCCGCAGTAGAGCAGCCTGAGGAGGACTGGGAGGCCACCATGGAGAGCGACCTCACCGCGGTATTCATCCTATCGCAGGCTGCCGGCAGGATCATGCTGAAGAAAGGACGGGGAAAGATCATTAACGTTGCTTCGGTCCTGTCATTCCAGGGAGGGATCAACATCGTGGCGTATACGTCAGCAAAGCACGGCGTTGCGGGATTGACCAAGGCATTGGCAAATGATTGGGCGAGCAAAGGGATCAACGTCAACGCTATTGCGCCGGGGTATTTCGCCACTGAATTCACGGAAGCCTTGCAGAAAGACCCAGAACGGACAAAGGCA
Organism: Deltaproteobacteria bacterium; assembly: GCA_003646935.1. GTDB lineage: Bacteria > Desulfobacterota > DSM-4660 > Desulfatiglandales > B25-G16 > B25-G16. The sequence goes on along the minus strand of QMLW01000137.1, from coordinate 437 downwards.
ATCCTTGGAAGAGCACCTGCGGGCAGGTGGGGGGATCCGCTCGAGGATATAGCCGGGGCAGCGGTTTTTCTGGCCTCACCTGCCTCGAATTTTGTTCATGGCGCCATCGTGCCGGTGGACGGAGGCTGGCTGGCGTGGTGAGCCGAGGGAAATGGGGCACGAGAATTAATGCATGGAATTGATGAGAAAGGAAAGTACAAAGGAGGTAAGGTTGAAATGGTACGAACACAACAAGAACTTTTGGATAGGGCCTATCAACTGGGGTTCGAGTACGAGAAGACATACAGGGGCTGCTCCCAGTGTGCGATTGCGGCAATACAGGATACCCTGGATATCAGGGACGACAGCGTGTTCAAGGCGGGTACCGGGCTGGCTGGCGGTGGGGGCTTAACCGGGATCGGAGTATGTGGCGGTTATGTGGGCGGCGTCATGGTGGT
>QMLW01000136.1 GCA_003646935.1 Deltaproteobacteria bacterium | reverse complement strand
GACCTCTGGACACGCGGCGGCCTCATGTATCCCGCAGCCTTTCGATAACCCTTACGAACGGGTGCTCCTTTTCGGGGCACCCGTTTCATCCGAAATCCCCCGGGTCCGGCCTTTACAGCCACAGAGATCATGCCTCTCGTGGTGGCCACCAACGATAGTGACAATGCCCTAGCATACCAGGCAGGTTGAAATGGCAGACGGTGACGTGACAACAGTCCAGGAAAAAGTCCCTTTCTGGCTTGACCCTAAGAAAAGGGGGATCATGTTTCAGATCGTTGTATTCTTCCTCGTGGGCTGTCTTGCCTACTATCTCGTATCCAATACCCTGATTAACCTTCAGAGACAAAAGATCGCCACGGGATTAGGCTTTCTCAACAAGGAATCTGCCTTTGAGATCGGGGAGTCCTTGATCTCCTATTCATCGGCCAGCTCCTACGGCAGGGCCCTGATCGTGGGAGCCCTCAACACCCTGAAGGTGTCCTTTATCGGCATCGTGGTCACACTGATCCTCGGGGCCATCATCGGGGTGGCCCGCCTGTCCACAAACTGGCTGGTCTCCAAGCTGGCCGGCATCTACATAGAGGTCATGCAGGACATCCCCGTCCTGCTCCAGTTATTCTTCTGGTACGCCATCTTTTATGAGTCCCTCCCCTCGCCCAGAAAGGCCCTGTGCCCCATTGACGGCCTCTACCTGTGCAATCGAGGGGTTGCCTTTACCGTGCCCGAGGCCCACCCGGCCCACACATATATGTTCCTTGCCCTGGTGGTGGGAGGGGTATCGGTCTATCTCATTCGCCACTGGGCCAAAAAACGCCAGGAGCAAACCGGGCAGATTTTTCCGATCCTTCGAGTGGGCCTGGGCATCATGGTGGGCTTCCCTTTGTTGACCTGGCTGGCCTTTGGTGCGCCCACGGCCATGGACGTCCCCAAACTGGTGGGCTTCAATTTCAAAGGCGGGATCACCCTCAGCCCCGAGTTCATCGCCCTGCTCCTGGGTCTGGTCCTTTACACGGCAGCCTTTGTTGCTGAGGTGGTGCGTGCAGGCATTCAATCGGTCAGCAAAGGGCAGAGAGAGGCTGCCATGGCGATTGGTCTAAGACCTCCCCTCGTGTTGAACCTCGTGATCCTGCCCCAGGCCCTCAGGGTGATTATACCGCCGCTGACCAGTCAGATGCTGAATTTGACCAAGAACAGCTCCCTGGCCGTAGCCATCGGGTATCCCGATTTTGTGTCCGTGGCCAATACCACCATTAACCAGACCGGGCAGGCCATTGAGGGCGTTGCCCTCATTATGGCGGTCTACCTGATCTTCAGCCTCTCCACATCGGCATTCATGAATTGGTATAACAAGAAGGTCAAACTGGTAGAAAGATAACAAGGCCCATGCAGGCATACGTTCAAGACAAACCAGCACCCGAACTCAAACCCCCGATAGCCCAGGTGGGCGTGATCGGATGGGTGAGAAACAACTTGTTTAACGGTTGGTTTAACTCCACACTCACCATCCTCACCCTCTTGTTGCTCTGGAAAGTCGTTCCGCCGTTCTTTGAATGGGCCTTTCTCGACAGCGTGTGGACCACCACGCACGAAGGGTGCAAGGAGGCGACTGGCGCCTGCTGGAGCATCATCTACCGAAACTTTCGGTTCATCATCTTCGGCTTTTACCCCTATGAGCAGCACTGGCGTCCTCTTTTGGCCATGCTGATCCTCATCGGCCTGCTCTTCTACAGCCGGGACCGCACCCACTGGAACAAGTACCTGGGCTACGGCTGGATTCTGGGCCTAGCCTTTATGGGCGTTCTCATGAGGGGCGGGATCTTGGGCCTTGAACACGTGGAAAGCACCCAGTGGGGCGGACTCCCTCTGACCCTCTTGCTCTCCGTGTTCGGCCTGACCGCCGCCTATCCCTTGGGCGTGATCCTCGCCCTGGGACGGCAGTCCAAGCTTCCCGGGCTCAAGGTGCTGTGCGTGTTATATATCGAACTGATCCGAGGAGTCCCCCTGATCAGCCTTCTGTTCATGTCTTCCATCATCTTTCCCCTGTTCCTGCCCGAAGGGCTGACCTTTAACAAGATCCTTCGGGCCCAAGTGGCCATAATACTTTTTACCGGCGCCTACATCGCCGAGGTGGTACGAGGAGGATTGCAAGGCATGTCCCGCGGGCAATACGAGGCGGCCGAATCCATGGGACTAAATTACTATCTGACCATGCGCCTGGTGATCCTCCCCCAAGCACTGAAGATCGTGATCCCGCCCACGGTGAGCATCCTCATCTCAGCGTTCAAGGATACCTCCCTGGTGGTAATCATCGCGCTTTGGGATCTTCTCAAGACCACCCAGTCGGTCCTGTCCAACCCCGAATGGATGGGATTCAGCCGGGAGGCATACATTTTTATTGCGATCTTTTACTTCCTTGGCTGTTTTTCCATGTCCAACTACAGCCGGAAGCTTGAACGAGAGCTCTCTGAAGGTGAACGATAAACAGACGCATCGCATGATGATGCAAATAAAGGCAAGAATTGTTATACTGAATATTTAAAGCTTTTCAGTGCGAGGTTTCTATGATTGAGGCAGCATCTGAAGATCTAAAGGCGCGGCCCTCTGAAGAGGTCATGATTGAAATCAAGGACATGCACAAGTGGTTCGGGGAGTTCCACGTGCTCCGTGGCATTGATTTGACGGTCCACAAAAAGGAACGGATCGTGGTCTGCGGGCCCTCGGGCTCTGGAAAATCAACCCTGATACGCTGCATCAATCGTCTCGAGGAGCATCAAAGGGGCAGGATCATCGTCGACGGCTTAGAGCTGACCAACGATATCAAAAAGATAGAAAAAATTCGCGCTGAGGTGGGCATGGTATTCCAGCACTTCAATCTCTTCCCCCACCTCACGATCGTTGAAAACCTCACGTTAGGGCCGATATGGGTGAGAAAGGTCCCCAAGGCTGAGGCGGAGGAAACGGCAATGTACTACCTGGAAAAGGTCCACATCGCCGAACAGGCCCAAAAATATCCGGGGCAGCTCTCCGGGGGCCAGCAGCAGAGGGTAGCAATCGCCCGAAGTCTTTGCATGAATCCAAAGGTCATGCTCTTTGATGAGCCCACCTCTGCCCTTGACCCGGAGATGATCAAGGAAGTGCTGGATGTGATGATCGAGCTCGCGCATGAGGGAATGACCATGATCGTGGTCACCCATGAGATGGGCTTTGCCAAGAGCGTTGCCCACAGGGTGCTGTTCATGGATTTTGGGCAAATCGTGGAAGGCAATACCCCTGTGGATTTCTTTGAGAATCCGCAGCACGAACGAACCAAGCTCTTTCTGAGCCAAATCCTACACTAATCCTCTTGACAGTATAGGAGTTTCCTTTTTCAGAGCGGCGAAGCCGCGTTACATAAAATCGCGAAGCGATTCTATCGCTTTCCCGTTGTCCTGATGCAAGCCTGCATGGGCACGACATGTAGCCGTATCGGTTTTTGTTTACCAGCAGGGCCTCAAGCAACTCAAAGACCCGCTCCTTGTCCCTGTTGAAATAGTACCCCTTCGGCTCCTGAACCTTCTTCAGCATCTCGTATAGTTTCTCTACCTCGTTCATAATCCGAGGGCCTCCTTTATCTTATCTCCCTGATACCCGACGATTACCGTATCGCCGATGATGATAGTGGGAAAGGAGCATCGAGGGTTCAGCCTTCTCACATCATTAAGGATGGCAGCCCTCTCCTCACCTTCAAGCAGGTCTACATCGGTAAACAAATATTGAACCTTGCAGTCATTCAGTAACTTCTTGGTGGCCTTGCAATGGCCTAAGGTGCTCAGCGAATAGAGCTTAACGGGTTTCTCCATTGTCCTCCTCCATGCTTTCGATGATTCTCTGGATGTGTTTCTCCACTACGCCGATTGCCTGCTCTGCGGTTTCCACATACTCAATCCCATCAATGCCGGGCCAGGTTTTTAGACCCACCACGGGCTTGCCTATCCTGAGCGCCAGACCTATTTCAGACAAGGTCCCGTAGCCTCCCGAAAGGGCCACCACCATATCGGATGCCCTCACCACGAGAAGGTTCCTTCCCTCACCAAGCCCTGTGGGTATAGGGAGCCTTATAAAGGGATTCGCCGCATCCTTGTCGTTTCCGGGCAGCAGACCGACCGTCATGCCGCCCTCACGATAGCATCCCTCAGCCGCTGCTTCCATGATACCGCCAAGGCCACCACAGAAGAGCACCCACCTATTTCGCCCAATACCATGACCCAGTTCACGGGCCAATGCGTATAGTTCCTGGGAGCATTCCCCTGCCCCAATCACACCAATATGAGCCGCTCTCGTCATCGCCATTAAGGGAAAAAATTGTTGACAAAACCATTAGCATGACCAAAGATAGGCAGTCCAAATGATGCCTTTGCTTCTCAGGGGTAATATAGGGGAAATGAAAAAGTCAAGGATTAAAAGATCGAAGTTCATCTTTACCTCTCTGCCGATTGTCATTCTTCTCATCATTCTCATCTGGTTTTTGCTGACGATATTCGAGGGCGAAAAACCCATGGCACAACTCGAGCCACTGCCTGGGTACCTGAGTAAACCGATTACCTTCAACGTGGTACTTTCCGACCTCAAGATGGGCCTCAGGGACATCACGGTGAGCATTAAACAGGAGGGCCCGGGCATTCCGATTTTACAGAAGGACTTTGCCTATGAGGGGCTCTTCAACAAAAGGGGTGTCCGCCGATTCGAGCAGGCATTCAGCATAGACCCAAAACAACTAAATCTGGTGCAAGGACAGGCCAATATTGTCATCGAAATCCATGATTTCTCAAAGAGGCGGGGCGGGGATGGGAATCTGACTATCGTTGAGCACAAAATGGTCGTGGATACCATTCCTCCATCAATTAACGCCCTGAGCAGAAGCCACAACCTCAATATGGGCGGAGCTGGCTTGGTTATCTACAGAATCTCAACCGACACAAAGGAAAGCGGTGTTTTGGTGAACGATCGGCTCTTTCCCGGCGTACCAATTAGCAAACCCCATCAGGAGATGTACCTCTGTTACTTCGCCGTTCCGTACCACGGTGAAAAAAAGAACATATCCCTGCATCTGTGGGCCAAAGACAGGGCAGAGAACGTAACACAAGTGCCTTTCTTCTATCATATAAGAAAGAGGCGCTTTCACAGTGATAAGATTCGGATATCAGAAAGATCCTTAGATGCTGTGGTCTCCTCTTTTCCCACTGAATTATTCGAGCAAGATGCCAGCCCTATAGAGAAATACCTTTTCATCAACAGGGAATTACGGAAGATGAACGATGATGAACTGCGAGAACAGTGCCGATCATCCGCCGAGGAAAGACTATGGGACGGCCCTTGGCTGAGAATGAAGAATGCCGCAACCATGGCTATGTTCGGTGATCAGAGGGTTTACTACTATGACGGCAAGATAGTAGACAGATCAGTACACTTGGGCGTTGATCTCGCTTCATTGGCCAGATCGCCCGTCCAGGCCGCCAATGCTGGCAGGGTTGTTTTCGCTCAAGATCTCGGGATCTATGGACAGTCGGTGCTCATCGATCACGGCCAGGGCCTAAGCACCTTTTACGGTCATCTAAGCCATATCGCTGTAGCCGTTGGCCAATCGGTCACCAAGGGAGAGGTAATCGGCAATACCGGTAAAACGGGTCTAGCAACAGGCGATCACCTGCATTTCGGGTTTCTTGTTCACGGCGTACCCGTCAACCCGATAGAATGGTGGGACGCCCATTGGATTGAGGACAATATAGAACGAAAGCTGCGCAATATCGATAACCTCATCCAGAAATAATACCCGATCTTTTGTTTCGTTAGTTCTATTTGTTTAACTGGTTGTTTAGCAATGAACTGTTCATTTGCGCCTATCGTTTTCATTAAGTCAAACTAATGAAACCAATCCAACCAATAAAAGAACTTAGTTCGCTTCGCTCACAATTGGAATATTGGAATATTGGAATGATGGAATAATGCCTGCCTGTCGGCAGACAGGGGTTCTTAAGAAAATGGGGCAGTGGTTTATTGGTAAGATTTCT
>QMLW01000135.1 GCA_003646935.1 Deltaproteobacteria bacterium | reverse complement strand
CTCTTTATCACTACGGCGAATGAGCTCATCGGTATACCGCCTGCACTGCAAGATCGAATGGAGACGATACGGCTGCCCGGTTATACGGAGATCGAAAAGCTGCATATCGCGAAGAGGTTCCTGGTAAAGAAGCAGACCCAACAAAACGGCCTCACCGAGGAGAATATAACCTTCTCCGATCAGGCCATCTTAAACATAGCAAGGTACTATACCAGGGAGGCAGGGGTCAGGAACCTCGAACGAGAAATCGCCAATGTTTGCAGAAAGGTCGCCAAAGAGGTTGCAAAAAAAGGACCCTCTACCAAGGCCAGGATCACCGTGAACTCCCTGCACAGATATCTAGGGGTCCCTAAGTTTCGTTATGGAAAAACAGAGGAAAAGGATAAGATAGGCCTAGCAACCGGCTTGGCCTGGACCAGCGTTGGCGGCGAGCTGCTGCATATAGAGGCGACCATCATGCCCGGAAAGGGCAACCTGGATCTCACCGGAACCCTCGGAGACACCATGAAGGAATCCGCGAAAGCCGCACTCAGCTATGTTCGTACAAGGGGCAGAAGCCTGGGCCTCAAGGACGATTTTTATGAAACGGTGGACATACACGTTCACATACCAGAGGGCGCCACGCCAAAAGACGGCCCTTCAGCGGGCATAACGGTAGCCACATCGATCGTCTCCGCCCTGCTGAGAAAGCCGGTGAAGCGTAACCTGGCCATGACCGGAGAGATTACCCTCAGGGGCAGGATCCTCTCCATAGGAGGCCTTAAGGAGAAGATTATTGCCGCTCATAGGGCAGGAATTGAAAGGGTACTCATTCCCCTTGAGAACAAGAAGGATATCGAGGAGATACCGGCAAAGATCCTCAAAAAGGTTGAGCTGGTTCCCGTTGAGCACATGGACGATGTTCTCAGGGAGGCGCTGGTAACAGAGAAAGGAGAAGAGCTCTTTCTCCCGGAGGGCAGGTTCCAGCCCTTCGCCCTACCGAAAGGGGAGGTCCAACCCAAGGTTACCGCACATTAGTCGTGGGCGGGTAGCTCAGTGGGAGAGCATCGGCCTTACAAGCCGGGGGTCACAGGTTCAAATCCTGTTCCGCCTACCAGAAATAACCTATCGCTATTTACCAATGGCCCGTGGCTATTGGCTAATAGCTAAAGGTAAAACCGAAGGTTTTCGGGGACGTAGTTCAGTTCTGGTTAGAACGCCGGCCTGTCACGCCGGAGGTCGCGGGTTCGAGTCCCGTCGTCCCCGCCAGAATAGTCAAGGGTTTCCGAGTTTTCGGAAGCCCTTTTTTACTGTATAAAACCTGATAGGGTGCACATAGGGTGCAATCGGGTAAAAGAAATATATTGCTTCTCATTCCCTGCCTTTTCGGATTCGAGGGTATATTCGACATCGTCTAGGGCATCCGCTTCTGCCTTTTGCTTCCTCGGCATCAAGTGAGCATGGATATGAAGGGTGAGTCTAGATGAGCATCAAACCGGCAATGTATTCAAAATGGTGGTCTTTGGTGAATAAGGGAAATCCATGTTGAAAGGCAACCGATGCTATCCATATGTCATTGGTCGGAATGGGCGTTCCTTGCTTGCGTAAACAATTCAATATTGTAGCATAGAACTCCGCGGTATCCTCATCAATGCCATACATCCGAACGCGTGGTGCATCCAAGAATTCTGCCAGCTCTTCCCTATTCTTTTTCTCCCTTCCCCCAGCCTTAAATCCTGATAACAATTCTCCAATGCTTATAGAGCAAATAGCTATTTCTTGTGCTTGCTGCAGAATAGCAATCGTGGCATGCTCCCCCTTAAGGGCATGGATATAAATGTTAGTATCGATGAGGAGATTTTTCATTGCCAGAGCTCCCTGTCTATCTTACGTTCTGAATCGATCTTCTGTTGGATAGATCTAAACTCATTCTCAGACCATATACCAAAAAGATGATCCATGTCGTGGTGACTAACCGAATACTTCTTCTGTTTCCTTAGACCTAGGCGATCTTTCAGTGTGTCTACGATAAACTGATTTAGGCTCTTGCCTTCCTGTCTCGCCACCCGTTTAAGATCTTCTTTTATGGTGTCATCCAAACCTCTCACGGTAATCGTCTTCATTTGTATGATCCTTCCCTTATATGCAATTAAAATATGAATGCATTATGCCATCATATTTTGCATCTGTCAAGCGAGCAAATGGGACGGTATGCTTTGAGTCATAGTGAATATGAATACATGTCAAACAGAGATCGTAGCCATTCACGGTAGAAGAGAGAGATGTAGTGATTCACCATAGCCTGCCCAGTTAAATTGTTATTGATTGTATTTAACCGGGGTCATCAACGTCACCTATTAAGAACCTAAATTCCTCCAAAAACTCTGCAAATATCCGGGAAACCCCAGGTAATAAAAGAGGCTCAAAAACATATCCTCGAGGCCCATGCATGGAGACTTACATTATTATCATTGCCCGGCCCCAATAATTCCTTGCGCCCCTGCCTTTATTGCTTGACAGTGGCCAAAAAAAGCTATCATGATGTATATATATTTACATTATTACATCATTGAGGTATTCGCATGATACGTACACAGATTCAAATGGAAGATGATCAGATTGAGTGGCTGAGGACAGAAGCAAGGTTACGAGGAGTTTCTGTTTCTCAACTCATTCGTGAGGGGATCGCCTTTTTTCGTACGAATCAGGAACGATTTCCTGAAGACAAAAAAAAGAGGGCCCTTGCTGCTGTCGGCCGCTTTTCTTCTGATAGTGCTGACGTTTCTGAGCGGCATGATGACTATTTAGCAGAGGCTTTCAGCGATGAGGCTCGCCATGGAAAATGAACGGGTATTTGTGGACACCTCAGCCTTTTATGCACTGATGGACCGTTCAGATAATAATTATGAGCACGCAGCGGGATTATGGCGACAACTTTTGGAAAAAGACGTTTATCTCACTACCAGCAACTATGTCATTGTGGAGACGCTGGCTCTGTTGCAAAGCCGGTTGGGCTTTGAGGCTTCAAACCTATGGTACCGGGATGTGCTGAGCCTTGCAGAGGTACTTTGGGTTGAGGCTTCACTTCATAATCTCGCCTATGGACTCTGGCTGAGCCTTGGGCGAGGAAAGGTAAGCTTTGTGGATTGTATCAGCTTTATAACCATGAGGCATCACAAGGTTGAAAAGGCCTTTGCATTTGACAGGCGTTTTGAAGAACAGGGATTTGGCATGGTGAGTAAGGATCGCCGATCATGCTGATGAAGAAGCTTGCTATGATAGACTTTCCTTCAATGAAATATTGACCTCCATATTGCTATCCCCGCTTTAAGAAAATGCCTATGCAGAGTATCAGAATCATGCCTCCCTTAATTTCTTGGGCATTATACTACCCAAGGCACAGCTTTTTCGTTGCAATGCCTGAAAAGTTCCTGTAAATAGAGCGTTAGCAGAAATATAACGCTATCCTATTAACAGAAAGGGGGAACGACCATGAACAAAGGGGATCTAGTCAACGAGGTAGCCAAGGTGGTCTCAACCAAGAAAGAGGCCCAGGCAGCGGTGGATTGTGTGGTGTCATCTATTACCAATGCATTGAAGAAAAACGACACGGTCTCCCTGGTAGGTTTCGGCACCTTTAAGGTTGGCCAGAGGAAGGCCAGGAGGGGTAGAAATCCCCGGACCGGGGCAGTGATCGATATCAAGGCGAGTAAGGTGCCCAAGTTCGTCCCAGGCAAAGCATTAAAGGATGCGGTGCTGTAAGGATAGAGGCAGAATGGGTAAAAGGGCAGGGCTTCCGGCCCTGCCTTTTTGATAGGTCCAGGGCGTATTTGAAGGCTTAAATCTCATCTTTAAAAGTATAAATAAGAGGGTTTGGATGTGCTCCAAGCCCTTTTTTAATGACTTCCTTCACCTCATATCTTACTATATTAAATCCTCTTTTAGAAAAAATTGACAACGAATATAAAATTTTAGGGGGGATTAGGGATTGTAATATATCTTGATCCATCTAATTGGCCTATTTAGTAGTCCAATATTTGAATGAGCCAATATCCTTTCATTTGTCAAGGATTATTTTGCCTTACTGCGAGCTTCCAGAATCACACTCGGCAAAAAGTACGTTCCCTAGCGGGTAGCCCGGTGCAAGAGGTTCTTCGCCGATGGAAGGAGAATGGCGAGACAAAGGGCACAGGCGGAAATCATTACAAGGTAGCTGCTGATAGTTGCCATATTGATCTGTTTCAGGAACACGGAGACCGCCACAGCCAAAACCATGAGGGCAAACATGACCCTGATCTTCATACCCGTCACATATGTGGTCGCATAAACCCCCAGCCGGACGCCCGCGAGGGAGCCGGCGAGCAGTATCAAAGCCGGTATCAACTCCACATATCCCCCAAGGGCAAAAACACCGGTCCCATAACATGAGATGATCAGCACCAATACGAGAGAGGTGCCGACGGCACTGATGGTTGGCACCCCAATCACATAGATCAATATGGGCAAACCGAGCAATCCGCCCCCGATCCCCATAAAACCCGAGACAAAGCCAATAAGGATGCCTGAGGCTATGATGACCCATAAGGAGATGGAATTGACTCCTGATCGTGGAAAAGCAATCCTTGGAGGAAGTGCGATTCGATAGATCCTGCTTGCAAGGCTGGAGGTTCGATCCTGCCCTGCTGCCCCCTGGCCGCCTTCTGCCTTTCTGTTTCTTTTCCAGTAGTAAAAATACTCTCTCAGCATAGAAAGGGAGATGATCAGCATGAGCACCATGTAGGCCACCCTCACATACGTTCCGGCAAGGTTTAACCTCTCCAGGTGAAACACCAGCCTCTTGCCCACCTCCACCCCTGCACAGCTAAAGATCCCCATAATGATGCCGAGTTTGACATCCACATTGCCACGCCTATGGTGCCTTATAGCGGCATATAAGGCGTTGCCCGTTAGCATTAAAAAGCCCGTTCCGATCGCGGAGACCATGGGTAACCCCAGGATGTTCAAGGCAGGCGTCAGCAGCCAACCGCCCCCTACCCCGAAAAACCCAGTGAACACTCCCAGGAGAAAGCCCAAGAGAAGTAATACACCCGGATGAATCACTTCAGAATTCGCGCTCCCGTAATTCGTTTACACCTGAACACAGCTACCTTAGAAACCTAAGGTATGTAAAACCGGCATTAATCAGCACTGCAGGTATTGCATCCTTGTATTAAGAAGGGCAATGGCTACTTTCAGCGTCATTACCAACTACTGTGCACAAAGAGATCATTCTATACTTTGTATGTCAAGCCCAATTACCTCAATCAGCCAACCAACTGGGACCTGCTTCTTATCATTTTTTGAATAAAAATCATTTCTCATCATATAGATAAAAACTGCATGAAGTATCTTGAATAATCTAATGTTTGTCTATCGCGCGCTTGATTACGCTATTTGAGCAATGGAGTGTTGATCTTATGAAAAAAAATATTAGTTTTGAGCGTCTTGATACCTGTGGGGATCTCGTGGGGAAAACGCGATTCAAATTAGAAAATCTTAAAAACAAGGGGAGGTGAACCATGGAAAAACGCTTTCAAATCGACCTTAACTCCGATGTAGGGGAGAGTTACGGAGCCTATAAAATCGGACTTGATGAAGAGGTGATTCCCCTTATCAGTTCGGCGAATATCGCCTGCGGATTTCACGCAGGAGATCCTGCAGTGATGAGGCGTACCATCGCCCTGGCCAAAGAACATGGTGTGGCGCTGGGAGCCCATCCGGGGTTCCCCGACCTCCTTGGCTTCGGCAGAAGGAATATGGATGCAACCATGGAGGAAATCCAGGACTATGTCACCTACCAGATAGGTGCCCTCCAGGGCTTTGCTGCCTCCCAGGGAATGAAACTGCAGCACGTCAAGGCCCACGGCGCTCTCTATAATATGGCCGCTCAGGATATGCACATCGCCGAAGCGATAACAGAATCGGTTTCCCGACTGGACAAGGATCTTATCCTCGTTATGCTGCCGGGCCCCAAGAAAAATGATATCCAGGAGATAGGAAGGCGTTATGGGATCCGCGTCATCTTCGAGTTCTTCGCGGACAGGGGCTACAAT